>CAIXCO010000179.1 GCA_903917955.1 uncultured Chlorobiaceae bacterium
CATTTTTACTCTTCCTGAAAAACACTTGACAACTGAATGAACAAGGGGCGCCACAAGTTTGGACGCCTCTTTGCTTCAAACGGGGGAGCTTGCTCAGGGTTTTTGCACCACTTCGCAGTTCGGGTGGAGCTCAATAAAGCGTTCGAGCTCTGCATGGGGAATTCGGCCTGCTGAAAGTTCTATTTTTTCAAGGTTCTGCAGGTGCATTACGGGCTCGATTGTGGTGATGGAGGTGTTCGTCAGATCGAGCTCTTCGAGGTTGGCAAGCTCTTCGAGGGCGCTGATATTGTGCAGTGGCGTGTTTGCCAGGCTTAGCTCCCTGAGTTCAAGAAGCTCTCTCAGCGCTTCGATGCTTGTGATGCCGGTTTTGTTGCAGCGGAGATATTCGAGGTTTTTGAGCCCCGTGAGCGGCGTGATGTCGATAATGTTTGAGTTGTCGATACCCAGCTCAATAAGATTTTCGAGGTGCCGGAGCGGTTCAAGTGATGAGATGGCGGTTTTGTAGCAACTGAGCTTTTCGAGGTTGACGAGATCTTTCAGCGGTGAGAGGTCGTTGATGACGGTCTCGGAACAGTAGAGCTCTTCGAGGGCAAGCAGTTTGCTGATGGGTTCGAGTGAGGTTATTTTGGTGCTTGATATCCAGAGGAGCTTCAGCTCTTGCAGTTTGCGAAGGGGTTCAAGTGATGAAAAGTCGCAGTCGAAAGCGTAGAGGCGGCGCAGATGGTGAAGGTTCCTGAGCGGTTCGAGGCTTTCGACGGGTGATTCATCGCAACGGAGCTGCTGAAGGTTTTCGAGCACCTGGACGGGCAGAAGGCTATGAATCCTGCGGTTATCGCAACGCAGGTGTGTGGTTTCGAGAAAGTCGAGCAACTCCAGGTCGGAGGGTTCACGGACAATTTTCAGGGTTGTTTTGATAATCTCTTTCCAGTCAGCGGAGAGAGCGCTCCACCATTTTTTTCGTATGGTAGCCTCCTTGAGAAGTTCTGCTCTGGAGGTGCGGCCAAGAAAGTCAACTTCAACGGGAGCTTCGATGCTCTCGTGTGGCGCATCCTGGTGAGTGAGCGGGACTGAAGGTGCCGAGTCGTCTGTGCTGATATTGAGCTTTTCAGTCAGGCAACGGGTATACCATTCGGCTTGTTTTCCTTCAAGAATGCGATGGTGAAGCTCTTGGGATTGCTGGTCAAGGGAGGAGATATCTTCAAGAATATCGTCTCCGCAACGAGGGCATACGGCACTCTCTGCGGTGAGGGGGTAGCCGCAGACCGGGCATTGATTGTAGGTGTTTTGCTCCAAAATTACAGTGACAATTACTTCATTGAGGAAAGAAAAACGAAATGCTATCTATTAGTATAAGAAAAAAAGCTTTATCCCCATAAAGGGCTCGACAATCCTGGCGATAATTTTTTGTTGGTGACAAGCGAGGAGGTGATGGATTTTCCAGGATACCGTGATCATAAAAAAATGTACTATTTTGAGAGCCAAAGCGCTCTGTTGCCGTCTGGTGTAGTATCCATGTGGAGTGTGCTTTTGTTTGCACAGGGTCGTCGTGCTGCCATTAAAGAGTGAAGGGTTGTTATCAATATGGATTTTATACATTTACATGCTCATACGCATTATTCGATGCAGAGCAGTCCGATTTTTTCGGATGAAATTTTTTCTGCTGCGCTCAAGTTTGGTATGAAAAGTATTGCGGTTACCGATTATTGCGCAATGTTCAATATGCCGCAGCTCTTCAGTGAGGCAAAACATGCCGGTGTCAAGCTTATTATCGGCAGTGAGCTCTTGCTGCTCGAAACTGATGCGCATCAGCACAGCCGTATTCCAGTCTCCTCTTCGTTGGTGCTTCTTGTTCAGAATGATGCCGGATACCGGAACCTCTGCATTTTGCTTTCGAGGGCGGCCAAGGAGGGCTTTGTGAATGGTATGCCGCATATTGAGAGCCGTCAGCTTGAGAGCTGCCATGAGGGGCTTGTTTGCCTCTCGGCCTACTCTTCGGGCCGCATAGGGCGGGCGCTTCTTGCCGGGGCCATTGATGAGGCTGAAACCTTTACAGCCTACTACCAGGAAATTTTTGGGGAGAACTTCTATCTTGAGCTTCAGCGTCATGGTACCCCTTTCGATGAAAAGCTCAATGAAGAAACTATTGCTCTGGCGAAAAAATTTTCTGTTGAACTGGTTGCTACCAACAATGTTCACTATCTCGAGCGGAAGGATGCTGGCTGTTACAGGGCGATGGTTGCCAACCGTACCAAGGAGAAGCTCTCGAACCAGAATCTGCTGGCACTTCCAGGAGACGACCATTATCTAAAGTCTTCTGCCGAGATGGCTGCTCTCTTCAGCGATGAACATCGAGAGCTGAGCAATACGGTGCGGATTGCTGAAAAATGTTCCTACACGTTCAGCAACAAAGAGCCTATTCTGCCCCATTTCCCTCTTCCTGAAGGTTTCGACAATGAATTTGCCTATCTCCGTCACCTTACCTGGGAGGGGGCGAAGGAGAAGTATGCTGATTCGGAAGCTGATGGAATCACTGCGGAGGATGTGCGTGCGCGTATAGAGCTGGAGCTTGGTGTGATAGAAAAGATGGGGTTCAGCTCCTATTTTCTCATTGTCAGTGATCTTATAGCGGCTTCGAGGCGGCTTGGCTATTCGGTCGGGCCGGGCCGTGGGTCAGCGGCAGGGAGCATTGTGGCCTATCTGACGGGCATTACCCGCATTGATCCGTTAAAATACAAGCTGCTTTTTGAGCGCTTCCTGAATCCTGAGCGCTCTTCGATGCCGGATATCGACATCGACTTCACCCCCGTCGGCAAGCAGAAGGTGCTTGAGTATACGGTTGAAAAATATGGTACCGAGAGTGTTGCCAAGGTGATTGCCATCGGTACCTTTGCGGCCAAGGCGGCGATTCGTGATGCTGGAAGGGTGCTGGAGGTTCCACTTCCTTTGGTCGATAAACTTGCAAAACTGGTTCCTGTCAAGCCTGGTATCACGCTTGAAAAGGCGTTGAATGAGGCAAAGGAGATGCAGCAGTTTGCCGACAGTACGCCGGAGCTTAAGGAGCTGATGCGCTATGCCCGTGCGCTTGAGGGGAGGGCGCGGAACGTTTCGATGCACGCAGGTGCTGTAGTCATTACGGATGGACGGCTTGAGGAGCAGGTACCGCTCTATGTCTCCAACAAGATTGAGACTGAGGAGCGCAAATTTGCCGATGAAATTGATCTTGCCGAACCCGATCATGTGAGGGGCAAGGCTTCTGACGGGAATGATGAGAAGCAGGTTGTGACCCAGTTTGACAAGAATTGGATCGAAACCTCTGGATTGCTCAAGATTGACTATCTCGGCCTTGAAACCCTGGCGGTTATTGATGAGACGCTCAAGATGATCAAGCGGCGGCACAATCTTGATATTGAGCTCGAAAAAGTGCCCATGAACGACCGCAAGACCTTCAGGATTTTTCAGGAGGGGAAGATGGCCGGTATTTTCCAGTTTGAGTCGTCGGGGATGCAGAGCTATATGACACGCCTTCAGCCGACGCAGATTGGTGATATCATTGCTATGAGTGCGCTCTATCGTCCAGGCGCCCTTAATGCCCGTATTGATGAAAAGCGCAATGCCGTTGATCTTTTTGTTGACCGTAAGCATGGACGTGAAGCGATTGATTACATGCATCCCATGCTTGAGACAATTTTGAAGGAGACGTATGGCGTTATTGTCTATCAGGAGCAAGTGATGCAGATTTCGCAGGTGATGGGCGGCTTCTCTTTGGCCAAGGCGGATAATTTGCGCAAGGCGATGGGCAAAAAGATGCCTGAGATCATGGAGAAGTACAAGGCTGATTTTGTTAAGGGAGGTGTGCAGCAGGGGGTGCACGATACGCTTGCCACTCGTGTTTTTGAGCTTATGGCCGAGTTTGCCGGTTATGGATTCAACAAGAGCCACTCTGCTGCTTACGGAGTGCTTGCATACTGGACGGGCTACCTGAAAGCCCACTATACCATCGAGTTTGTGACGGCGGTATTGAACAGTGAAATCGGCGATATTGAGCGGATGAAGCATTTGACCGATGAGGCCAAAAGTTTTGGGATATCTACCTTGCCACCCTCTATCAACAAGAGTGACGCGCTTTTTTCGGTTGAGGATGATGCTGCTGGTCGCTCGTTTATCCGCGTTGGGCTGAGCGCCATCAAGCAGGTCGGAGCGGGGGCAAGGGCTGTTGTGACCTCAAGGCTTCGCCGAAAACGGGATTTTGTGAACCTGTTTGATTTGGCAGCATCGGTTGATTTGAGGGTTATGAGCCGCAAGGCGCTTGAGTGCCTGATTCTTGCAGGGGCATTTGATGAGCTTGACCAGCATCGCGCCCGGCTTCTTGCCAATATCGACAAAGCGTTTAAATTTGGTCAGATGCAGAATCGTTCGGTGACCCTTGGGCAGTGTGGCTTTTTTTCGGCTGAAGAGGGGGCGCAGCTTGAGGAGGAGCATTTTCCTGACATGGAGAGTGCCGAGATGATGGCGGAAGCGGATAAGCTTTTGCATGAAAAGAGACTGGTCGGTTTTTATTTGAGCCATCATCCGCTTTCGCCCTACCGTCGTGACTGGCAGGCTTTTGCGACGCTTCAGCTCCAGGCAAAGGAGGTTGTTGCGGCAAAGCAGTACAAGGTGATCGGCATTGTTGTATCGGTGAAACCTTATCAGGATAAAAAAGGCAAGCAAATGCTTTTTGGCTCTATCGAGGATTTTACGGGAAAGGCGGATTTTACCGTTTTTGCCAGTCTGTATGAGCAGTACGGCCATCTTATCAAGCCTGAAGAGGTGTTGATGCTGGTTGCTGAAGGAGAGGTGAGCGGCGGTATGCTCAAACTGCTGGTCAGGGAGGTTATCCCGATAAAAAAGGTACGGCAGGCGCTTGTTAAAAAAATTATCCTGAAAGTTGATGCCGATGATCATACGCAGATGGGAATGCTCGGCAAGGTTAAAAAAATCTTTGATGCCAACAAGGGCGGGACGCCGGTTGAGTTTGAGGTAAAAGCGCAGTCGGGTGAAAATATTGAAACCATCACCCTCTTTGCCCGCAGCACCCCGATTGATCCGGCGGAGAGCACTATTGAAAAGCTTGAGGAGGTGCTGGGTCCCGACAATGTGCGAATTTCCGGGTAGTCCGGTTTATTGATAAATTTTTGTTACTTTCTTCACTGATTGATTTTCAATTTTATTATAACGTTGAGACTATCACTAATCTAAACTGGGACATAAAAAAATGAGTGGAAAATATCTTGTGGCAACTGACCTGAACTTCAAGGCAGAGATTCTTGATTCTGATAAAGTGGCGCTGGTTGATTTTTGGGCAGCCTGGTGTGGCCCATGTATGATGCTTGGCCCTGTTATCGAAGAGCTTGCCGGTGACTATGCTGGAAAGGCTGTCATTGCAAAACTCAATGTTGACGAGAACCCAAACACTGCGGCTCAGTACGGGATCAGAAGCATCCCCTCCCTTCTTGTTTTCAAAAATGGCCAGGTTGTCGATCAGATGCTTGGTGCAATGCCAAAAAATACGATCGCCAAGAAAATTGACGAGCATATCGGCTAACATTCCGGGCTTAACAAAGCCCGTTATGCCGGTGCAGAGTGCCGGGATGCGGGCTTTTTTTCATGCTCATACAATGCTCAAGAGTGCTTTGCGACTGAGCGTCATTTGTTTTTTTCCCTCATTATTATGTGCAGATAAGCTTGTTATACATTAATTGCACAATCAACAGCTTCCCTGTTCGGTTTTTTAAGGTTTTTTTAAGCTTGGATTCAGGGCTTTTAAAGGTTTGTACCGATATATTTGTTTCAAGTGGAGTTGAGAGGTGTTATTAATTTAAACAGGTGAATACAATTATGAATAGAAACTCTCTTGCAGCAACGGAGTTGAATTTCAAGGCGGAGATTCTTGATTCCGGGAAGGTTGCGTTGGTTGATTTCTGGGCTCCCTGGTGCGGCCCGTGTAAAATGCTTGGACCTGTTATTGAGGAACTTGCTGGTGACTACGCAGGAACGGCTGTTATTGCAAAGCTCAATGTTGATGAGAACCCTAAAATTGCTGCACAGTACGGTATCAGAAGCATTCCCTCCCTGCTTCTGTTCAAAAATGGCGAGGTGGTCGACCAACTGGTTGGAGCCGTGCCCAAAAACACGATTGCATCGAAACTTGACGAGTATATCGGTTCATTTTAATCTCACTTCCGAAAAATAGCAGATCATGCAGAGTAACGTACGCGATATCGTTATCATGGGTACCGGTCCCGCCGGTTATACCGCAGCCATTTATTCAGGGCGGGCAAACCTCAACCCTGTCGTTATTGATGGATTTCAGCCAGGCGGTCAGCTTATGATCACAACAGAGATTGAGAATTTCCCTGGTTTTCCTGAAGGAATTCGTGGCCCGGAGCTTATGGCAAAAATGCGTGATCAGGCGGCAAAGTTTGGTACGGAGTTTATTGGCGGCAGCGTCGTCGAGGCTGATCTTTCACGAAGCCCCTTTTGTTTGACGCTTGAGGATGGTCGTGAGTTGTTGACTCACGCGCTTATTGTTGCTACCGGGGCAAATGCCAAGTGGCTGGGAATCGATTCGGAGACTCGTTACCGGGGCAAGGGCGTTTCGGCCTGCGCGACCTGTGACGGATTTTTCTTTCGTGACTGCCATGTTTTTGTTGTCGGTGGAGGCGATACGGCGATGGAGGAGGCGCTCTATTTGACCAAATTTGCCTCTCATGTTACTCTTGTGCATCGCCGTGAAGAGTTTCGCTCATCAAAAATCATGAGCCTTCGTACCCGAAAAAATCCAAAAATCAGCATGATGCTCAATGAGGTTGTTGATGAAATTCTTGGTGATGGTCAAAAAGTAACGGCAATCCGGCTGAAAAATATGGTGACGGGTGAGTTTTCGGAGCATCAGTGTGATGGTGTTTTTCTAGCCATTGGCCACGCTCCAAATTCCGCCTTATTCAAGGATCAGCTCGATATGGATGATTACGGCTATATAAAGACCAAAAAATCATCTACAGAAACCAATGTTCCTGGCGTTTTTGCCTGTGGCGATGTTCAGGACTTTACCTATCGCCAGGCGGTCACTGCTGTAGGAACCGGCTGCATGGCTGCGGTTGATGCGGAGCGTTTTTTGGAAACCATTCGGTAACACCCCCTCTTGTTCTTGCAATCACTCTGCATCTCCCGAGCGGGGATGCAGGGTGATTGCAAATTTCAGACAATAACTTCAGGATCTTTCGCACTTTTAGCTGGCAACAGCCCGGGTATATCGAGAATTTTTTTCCGGGACGGCCCAAAGATAAGGCTTGCCGCCGCAAGGGTTAATCCTCCGAAAGCTGCGCCAGTTAAGGCGTGGAGTGCGAGGGGAATGCCAAGCAGGGGAATGAGTACTGCTGCACTGGCAGCAGGCAGCGTCACGGCTTGAGGCTTTTGGGGGGTATCTTCAGGCATTATTGTCAAGTATTGGGTGAAGCAAAAATAAATGGTCTCAATCAAAAAGAGTATACACGGGCAATATAAACTTTTGTCTTTTTTTTATGAACCGAAGTTTGAAAAAAACAGGTTGTTTGTTCCTGTGATTTTAAGACATTTTTAAGCTTGGGTTCAGGCGTTTTAAAGGTTTGTTTCGATATATTTGTTTATGTATAAGTTTTGTATAACAAGGGTTTGACCAACATCAACCAACAGGAGAATACGATGAAATGCCCGTCATGCAGTGCGGATTTGCTTCTTTCTGAACGTCAAGGTATCGAAATTGATTACTGCCCCTCATGCCGGGGTGTCTGGCTTGACAGGGGAGAACTTGATAAAA
>CAIXCO010000180.1 GCA_903917955.1 uncultured Chlorobiaceae bacterium
ACGGCAGAGTCGCTGAACTTGATATCCATCAGGCCACGGATGGTGCAGAGGTGCTCGCTCTGGTCATCAATGAGGTTCTCATATTTCTTGAACAGCTCATAGTTTCCGGTTCTGCAGGAGTGCTGCAAAAAGTGGATCGCTTCGGGGCTGAAGAGGTGGTATTCACCGCTGTGACGCCATTTGCGCTCACCGCCAGCCTCAAGACCGCGATCAACCTTGTTGCCTGTCGCCGGAAAGACCGCTTCGTGGCGACGGCGTACCTCTTCGGCCACAATATCGAGGCCAATGCCCTCAATTCTGGTAGGGGTACGGGTAAAGTAGGCATCGACCAACTGGGTGTTGAGACCAACCGCCTCAAAAATCTGGGCACCGCGATAACTCTGGATGGTTGAAATACCCATTTTGGCCATGGTCTTCACCACGCCCTTTACGGCAGCCTTGACATAATTTTTCAGGGCAACCTTCTCACTCAATTTAACATGACCCGACGCAACCAGCGAACGAACCGTCTCAAAGGCGAGATAGGGGTTGACTGCACCAACACCATAACTGATGAGCATGGCAAAGTGGTGCACCGTCCTCGGTTCAGCCGATTCAAGCACCAGACCAATCTGTGTTCTGATACCAGCGTTGATGAGGAAGTTGTGCAAGCCGGAGACCGCCAGAAGCGCTGGAATCGGTGCACGGTCACTGTTGAGCTCTCCCTTGTCGGAAAGTATAATGATGTTAACGCCTTTGCTCGCCGCCTGCTCGGACTGGCGGTAGAGGTCGTGCATGGCCGCTTCAATACCCTTGCCACCCTCTGCAACCGAATAAAAGATGGGAAGAGTCACAGCCCTGAAACCGGGCTTGTCGATATGACGAATTTTTTCCAGATCCTGGTTGGTCAAAATCGGATGAGGCAGGCGAATACGACGGCAGTTCATCTCTGTGGGCTCAAGCAACTCTCCCTCAGTACCGAGCATCACCGTTGTAGAGGTGATAAGCTCTTCGCGAAGTGAGTCAATCGGGGGATTGGTCACCTGGGCAAAAAGCTGCTTGAAATAGTCGTAGAGCAGTTTTGGCTTGTTGGAGAAGGCTGCAAGGGGGGTATCGTTACCCATGGAGCCAATCAGCTCCACCCCTTTTTCGCTCATTGTTTTAATTTGCAGAATCAGATCTTCCTGAGTATAACCGAAGACCTTCTGACGGGCGGTAATGCTGAACTTGTCCTCATCCGGATTTTTCAAGGGAGCATGGTCGGTCAACTCCTCAAGATCGATGATATTCCGCTCAATCCATTCGCGGTATGGTTGCTCACAGGAAATGCTCTGTTTGATCTCTTCATCAGAGATAATGCGCCCCTCGGCGGTATCGACGAGGAACATGCGGCCTGGCTGCAGGCGATCTTTCTTCAAAATCCGCTCTGGTGCAATATCAAGCACACCAACCTCGGAGGCCATAATAACAAGGTCATCCTTGGTGATATAGTAGCGCGATGGGCGAAGTCCGTTACGGTCAAGCACGGCGCCAATCTGCACACCGTCGGTAAAGGTTACCGATGCAGGCCCGTCCCAGGGCTCCATCAAACAACTGTGATACTCGTAAAAGGCTTTTTTCTCTGCCGAAATTCCGTCATTGCCAGTCCAGGGCTCAGGGATGATCATCATGGCGGCATGAGCCAGCGAACGACCGGAAAGGACAAGGAACTCAAAGGCATTGTCGAGAATGGCCGAATCGCTGCCATCCTCCATAATAATCGGCTTGATATTCTCTATCGCATTACCGAATACTTGCGACTGGATATTTTTTTCTCTCGCCTTCATCCAGTTGACGTTGCCCTTGAGCGTGTTGATCTCGCCGTTATGGCTCAAATAACGGTAGGGATGCGCCCTGTCCCAGCTCGGAAAAGTGTTAGTACTGAAACGGGAGTGTACCATCGCAATGGCACTCTCCATATCCTTGTCGTGCAGTTCAGGATAGAACTCCCCCACCTGCTCGGGAAGAAGCATCCCTTTATAAACAATGGTGCGCCCGGAAAGGCTCGATATGTAGAAATAGCTGCTGCCAAGAAGACCGGCGGTATATTTGACCCTTTTGGTGATGCGACGACGGATGATGTAGAGCTTTCTTTCAAATTCAAGCTCGGTGGCAGTATCCTTGCCCCAGCCAACAAAAAGCTGCTTGACGATGGGCTCCTGGGAGCGGGCCGTATCACCAAGCGAGTCATTGCAGGTGTCCACTTTTCTGAAACCCAAAAACTTCTGCCCCTCTGCCTGAATCATCTGACGGCAGATATCTTCAATAGCACGACGCTGTGAAATGTCAGGCGGCAAAAAGAGCATCCCGACACCATACTGCTTTTCTGGAGGGAGCTCAATATTGGATTCACCACAAACCCTGCGAAGGAACTTGTCGGGAACCTGAAGCAGAATTCCTGCTCCGTCACCGGTATTTTTTTCACATCCACAGGCACCGCGATGCTTGAGATTTTCATTGATCTGCAAACCCTGCTCTACAATTTCATGGGATTTGACACCTTTGATATGGGCAACAAACCCTACACCGCAAGCATCATGCTCAAACTGAGGATCATAGAGCCCAGTATTTAACGTAACGTTCATATTTTCAGGCACAACTTTTCAAACAGTTTCAAAAAAAAGGCAACCAAAGGGTCTTAGCGCAGAATATAAATGTTTTTCACAATATCCCCTTACCCTTGTGCAATGCGCCGGGCTATGCTTTTCCCTGGCTGGCAACGGCATCAACCGCCTTTTTCAAGGCATCCTGATCACCGAGGTAGTAGCTTTTCAAGGCTTTAAGGTCGTCATCAAGCTCATAAACCAAGGGAATCCCGGTTGGGATATTAAGACCAACAATGTCCTCTTCGGAAATATTGTCGAGATATTTAACCAGCGCACGCAGAGAGTTACCGTGGGCTGCAATAATAACCTTCCGTCCCTTGCGGATTTCGGGGGCTATCGTCTCGTGCCAGAAGGGCAGAAAACGATCGACCGTATCTTTGAGACATTCACTCAAGGGAACCTCCTCCTCACTCAAAGCTGTATAACGGGGGTCTGAACCTGGATAGCGCTCATCGCTCTTCTCAAGCGCTGGTGGCGGGGTATCGTAACTTCTTCTCCACACAAGAACCTGCTCTTCGCCATACTTCTGCGACGTCTCTGACTTGTTGAGGCCCTGCAATGCACCGTAGTGGCGCTCGTTGAGCCTCCAGCTCTTGAAGACAGGAATCCACATCAGATCCATCTCATCAAGCACGCTCCACAAGGTCCTGATGGCACGTTTCAGTACCGAGGTATAGGCGACGTCAAAAACGAATCCCCCCTCCCTAAGCAGTTTCCCGGCAGTGGAAGCTTCGCCTCTCCCTTGCTCGGTGAGGTCGATATCATACCACCCCGTAAAACGATTTTCACGGTTCCACTGACTTTCTCCATGCCGTAACAAGACCAGTTTGATCATATCGACTCCCTTTTTTCAGGATTTTTTATTCAGGAAAATTCACTTTTTCCGTTGATTGGCCGGTAATTTACTATTCTCTGCATCTTTTCTCAAACTTCATCCGCTTCAGGGGCACTAAAGTTTTCTTCAGAATGGAGAGAATAGTTGAAAAGGGAAGGGTTTTCAAAGAATTGTCTGTAGATTTATAAATCGAAATATGATATCTTAGGTAATTTTTGGCGCAAGGGTGGTTGGCGGGTTCGGTGTACCTCTCTTCCCCTCTTCCCGGTAGTAATGATGATCTGTAAATGCCCTTATACTGATAAAAACGACAATGAACGTAGACAATTTCAGGTTACAAATAGGCGGAAAAGAGTATGTACCCATCATTATTGGAGGCATGGGTGTTAACATTTCGACAACCGAGCTTGCCGTTGCAGCAGCAAAACTGGGTGGAATAGGCCACGTTTCCGATGCCATCGCGGGCTATGTTTGCGACCGGTTATTCAACACCTCCTTTATAAGTCGGAAAAGGAAAAAGTATGCCGAATACAGCAACAATCCCGATAAATCAGCGGTTCAGTTTGACCTTGAAGAGGTCGCCGCAGCACAGAAGAAGTACATTGAGTACACCATGTCGCAAAAAACGGGCAGCGGCTCCATTTTTTTGAACTGCATGGAGAAACTGACCATGAACAACAGTATTCCAACGCTGAAGGTGCGACTTACGGCGGCAATGGATGCTGGTATTGACGGTCTTACTCTTGCGGCCGGGCTCAACCTCCGGACACTTGACCTTATTTCAGATCATCCACGCTTCCGCGATGTCAAAATCGGTATTATTATCTCCTCAGTCAGGGCACTCGCCATCTTTCTGAAGCGTGCCTCACGCCTTAACCGCCTGCCCGACTACATTGTTGTTGAAGGGCCTCTTGCCGGTGGCCACCTCGGCTTTGGACCTGCCGACTGGCACACCTTCGACCTCAAAACCATTTTTATCGAAGTGCTCGCTTTTCTGAAAAAAGAGGGGCTGAACATTCCTGTCATTCCTGCTGGCGGCATTTTTACCGGCACCGATGCTGTTGACTACCTCCAAATGGGAGCGGCAGGCGTACAGGTGGCTACCCGCTTTACCATCAGCAAGGAGGCTGGCCTTCCAGTTGATGTCAAGCAGAACTATATCAATGCAAAAGAGGAGGATATTGTCGTCAACATGGCATCCACCACCGGTTACCCCATGCGGATGCTCACCTCTTCACCGACCCTCCGCTACGCCATAAAACCAAACTGCGAAGGGCTTGGCTATCTGCTCGACAACGGCGGAAAATGTACCTACATTGACGAGTATTATGAAGCCCTTGCCGTGCGCAAACCGGGAGAGCCTCTTGTAATCAAGGAGAAGACCTGTCTCTGTACCGGCATGGCCAATTACGACTGCTGGACATGTGGCCACACCACCTATCGCCTCAAGGAGACCACCAACCAGCTTCCAGATGGAAAATGGCAGCTTCCAACGGCCGAAGATATTTTTCTTGACTATCAGTTCAGCAGTGATCACTCCATTGCTCTCCCAAAACCAGAGGTTAGCGGAACAACCCAACTGAACCTATGAAACAAAAAACAACCCTCTTTCTCTTTGCCGCACTGATAGCAATCACACTCATTCTGGTTGTTTTTACTGTGAACCAGTTGAGTGCGGCTGCCGGGCTACTCAGCACTCTGCACCCTTACGCAGGAAAGCTCTTTCTTCTTTTCAGCGCATCCATCATCCTCTTCGCCCTCTACCGTGGCCTCCTGCTTTTTTCGCTCCCGAAAAGTGCGGTACTGCCTGAACATGAGAATACCAGCGAGATGGCCGCATACCGGGAGTACCTGAACTGCCGGTTACCGGTTCACCCCATGCACCCAGAATCGACGAAACAAGAGAGAGACCAGAGGTGGCTGCGCACCAACCTCAAATATCTCGAAACCGACGCGGTCAATGCGACCCGGCAAATTGCCACAAAAAACTTTTTTGTAGGGGCTTTTGCCCAGAACACCTCTTACGGCACCACCACCTCCCTTTTCAACATCCTCAAGGTGATCTGGAGCATTTACGCCATACACCACCGCAAGCAGCATCTCAGGGAGTTCATCACCCTGCTCCGCTCAGTCTACAATTGCCTCCCTCTCTCCGACTTTAAAAAAGAGGATATACCGGCTCACATCAAGCCAATTATACAATCCTCGTTCAGCAACACCCTCTCAACATTGCTGCCGGCAGGAAACCTTTTGAGCCCGTTTTTTCTCAACCTCTTCATCGCTGGTTCCACCAACGCCTATATCACCTGCCTTGCCGGTATTATTGCTACCCGTCAATGCCAGGTCATGACGAAAGAGGACAAAAAAGAGATTATTCAGCAAAGCATGTTTGAGGCCTCATTCATGCTCAAGGAGATTGTCAGGGAGTGCAACCCGATTCTCTCAGTCACCATCAGTCAGGCCGTCAAAAAGGCCAGCGTCGAGAGCCTCAACACCATCCAGCCCCCCACATCAGGAAGCGGCATGGCCCAGGACATTGTTTCACATCTCGCCAGCTCACTGAAACACATTCTTAAAGAGAGTGGTCAGTAATCAGTAGTCAGTACTGATTACTGACTACTGATTACTTTTTTCCCGTATTTCTCGGAAGAAGTCCTGGATCAGTGCGCTGCACTTATTTTCCATGATTCCGCCGAAGACTTCCGGCTGATGGTTGAGCAGGCGGCAGGCGGTGACATTCAGGACGGTGCCTGATGCGCCCATTTTTGGATCGTAGGCTCCGAAAATAACCCTGCCAACCTTTGCATTGACAATTGCTCCGGCACACATGGGGCAGGGCTCAAGGGTCACTGCGAGCGTGCAATCGTTGAGATACTTGCTCCCGATGGTCGCCATGGCGGAGGTCAACGCAATCATTTCAGCATGTGCGGTAGCATCACAAAGCGCCTCCACCTGATTATACCCCCGCCCGATAACATGACCATTGCCGTCAAGCACAACCGCCCCCACAGGAACCTCCTTGCGTTCAAAAGCCTTGATGGCTTCCCTGAAGGCAAGTTCCATGCAATACGTAAAATCCATCATACTTTTTATAAAAATAGTGTTAAGCCAGCAACAAGAGGTTTTACCGTAATCGTAATTTTCATTATACTGTTGTCTCATGCGCAATCCAGCGTCTTACCGCCGTTATGAGTCAAAACTATCGTCAGTAACCCAAGACACAAAAATATGAACATTCATGAATATCAAGGCAAGGATATCCTGAGAAAATTCGGGGTTGCAGTGCCAAGAGGAATTGTTGCCTATTCGCCCGATGAAGCGAAACAGGCGGCTGAGCAGCTTTTTGAAGAGCTCGGCTGTCCGGTTGTTGTTGTAAAAGCACAGATTCATGCAGGCGGCAGAGGAAAAGCTGGAGGCGTGAAACTTGCAAAATCGCCCGCTGAGGCCTTTGATATTGCCCAGCAAATGATCGGCATCACCCTTGTGACCCACCAGACCGGCCCTGAAGGCAAAGAGGTCAGAAGACTGCTTGTCGAAGAGGGAATGAATATCGAAAAAGAGTTTTATGTCGGCGTTACCCTTGATCGCTCAACATCAAAGAACGTTTTGATGATTTCGACCGAAGGGGGTATGGAAATTGAGAAAGTTGCCGAAGAGAGTCCGGAACTGCTCCTGAAAATCCAGATTGATCCACTCTTCGGAATCCAGGGGTTCCAGGCTCGCGAGGCGGCCTTCTTCCTTGGACTCAAGGGTGAGCAGTTCCGCAACGCCGTCAGCTTTATCACCGCACTCTACAACGCCTACGTCTCCATTGATGCGGCACTGGCTGAAATCAACCCGCTGGTCGTCACCAAAGAGGGCAAAGTGCTGGCACTTGATGCAAAAATCAATTTTGATGACAACGCACTCTTCCGCCACAAGGATTTCCTTGACCTGCGCGATACCCATGAAGAGGATCCTTTTGAGGTCGAAGCCTCAAAATCAAATCTCAACTATGTCCGCCTTGATGGCAATGTTGGCTGTATGGTCAACGGTGCAGGGCTGGCCATGGGCACCATGGATATGATCCAGCTCGCAGGCGGCAAACCGGCCAACTTCCTTGATGTCGGCGGTTCAGCAAGCCCCCAGACGGTCGAAGAGGGGTTCAAAATCATTTTGAGCGACAAAAACGTCAAGGCAATCCTTGTCAACATTTTCGGCGGCATTGTTCGTTGCGACCGTGTAGCAGCCGGTATTATCGAAGCCGCAAAAAAAATCGGCCTTCACCTGCCGGTTATTGTCCGCCTTGAGGGAACCAACGCCCCAATGGCACAAAAAATGCTTGATGAGTCAGGCCTGAACCTTATCGCCGCCAAAGGACTGCGCGATGCGGCCTTGAAGGTGCAGGAAGCATTGGCTGCCTCCTAAAGCAGTACCATTACGGCACCACGCAAAAAAATACCCCGCAAGAGAGAATCTGCGGGGTATTTTTTTCAATCGTTTCAGGTTTGCCCCTTTCCACATTTATTGAACAGGAATCTCTTTCCCTGCTTTCGGTGTTGGTTCCACTTTGGGGACAACAATCTTGAGCACGCCATTATCATATTTTGCCTCAATTTTTCCAGCATCGACGTTACTACCGACGGTAAAACTCCGGCTCATACTTCCCCATGACCGCTCAATGCGGTGATACCCTTTTTTCTTCTCCTCCTCATTCTGGGATCTCTCCGCCGTTATGGAAAGCACTCCATCCTCCATCGAGACCTTAATATCTTCTTTTTTTACACCAGCAATATCAGCCTCAACAAAGATAGCATTATCGTCCTCGCTGATATCAACCTTAAACGTTGGCGCGACTATCGACGAAAAAAAAGGCGACACCTTATCATTGAAAACATCTTCAAACATTTTCAGGGGATCCCTTTTGTAAAGTGACAGTGCCATGATTGCATCTCCTATTTTTGTTTTTTTGCGAAACCATACTTCATCTGAAACATAAGAAATACGCTCATTTTTTCAAAAATATTTCAAAATCATATTAGAAAGCCCTCACCGCTCTGGCACGATAGCCTTGCGACTTACTGTAGTCGTGCTGATACCCATCGCCGAAAAACTGCCTCCATGCGTTACTTGCATCACGCTCAGTAGAACTCCAGTAAAATTTATCCACAAAATCACCAACAGCGCTTTCATTCAGATAGAGCAGGTTCAATTGATCCTTGTTCGGCAAAAACCAGTCATTATAACCGTTACTCACAAGGTTATGACATGCCACTTTAGCATCAGACCAGGTAAAATAGCCCTCCTCTTTGTCCGCAGAGTGACCCTGCATGTCTGCTTTGGCAGCAATAAGGCCGTGCTGCCCTGTTGCATTGAGATAAAAAACAATACCGCCACAATAATATTCCCCAATCTTGACCCTGACTGCTGGCGGTACCTGCGAAATCGTATCACCCTGGTTCTCCGCAGCCATCTGTTGCGTCGACAATCCTTGTCCGTTCGCACTCCTCAAATTGATAGCTGACTGCATCTGGTTGAACAACAACTGAAAATCGTATCCCTGCTCAGAACCGGCGAGAGTAAAGATTTTCCTGAGAAGGGCGCTGAGACCATCTTGCGATACACGCAGTGCTGTTGATATGAGACTCTGGGTTAGAGCAGGATCATCAAGCAACTTGCCAGACTTGGCAAACACCAGCAACTTCTCCTCAGCCTCCATCAGCTCTTCATCGAATCTCATGATCAACCCACCGTTGGGCATATAGAAGGTCACCTCCTTCATTCCGCGTCTGCGCCGGATAGCCTCATTCAAAGCCCTGACACCAAGATCATCCCCTTTCTGTGCCAGTGCCATCGCCTCACGCAATGCATCAAGAAAAACAGACTCATCCTTATAGGAAACCAGTCGGCCTGCCAGACGATCAAGGTTATCGTCCGTTTTGGTGACAAAAATATTTTTCAGCCAGCCCATCTCCCCTCTCCTCTCTTTTTTTTGTTTTACAGAGCCGTTATCTATTTTCCAAAAAGAGTCACAGCACGTTGTTCACCCAATACATTAAAAAGCCCGAACAGCCCGAACACGACTGAGGTACAGCTTGTGACCATGGCTCTGGAACCCATTAATGAAAAGCTGTAACCACGCATTAATGGTAGTGGACTCCGACGAACTCCAGTAGCCGGTGCTGTAATCCGCAAAACCGCCTACAGCATCCTTCTGGAGATAGAGCCGATTCAACTGCTCCTTGTCCGGTAAAAACCAGTCACGGTAACCATTGCTCACAAAATTACGACAAATCGCGTTGGCATCTGACCAGATGAAGCGCCCATCCTCACGTCCATCAGAATGCCCCCGTAAATCTTCTTTGGCAGCAACAAGGCCATGCTGACTTGTTTCATCTACAGAAAAAATAATGCCACCACCATATTCATCACCAATAATCATAGCACTTGTAGTTAACGTTGTTTATTGAGTAAAACGGATAGTCAGTAACGAGCCCATCAAAGATAACTCCATTTTACTACAATAACAACGATACGAATATTCAATCAAAAAAACCGTACCGCACGAACACAACTGCCGTTTGCTTTACTTCCCGCAAGCTGCTTTCCACTGGTAAAATCCTGGGCCCATGCGTTATTCACATCGCTCTCGGAAGCACTCCAATAATACATCTCCAGAATACCATCAACAACCCCTCTCTGAAGATAGAGCTGGTTCAACTGCTCCTTGTTTGGCAAAAACCAGTCGTTATAGCTCTCTACAAAAGAGTTGGCTACCGTTTTGGCATCATACCAGTTCAACTCACCATCCCGTTTACCATCGGAGTGACCCGTCATATCCGCTTTGGCAACAATAAGGCCATGCTGACCGGTACCATCGACATAAAAAACAATCCCTCCGCCATAGCTCTCACCAATTTTTGGAGTAGCCGCAAAGGAGAGTGCAGAAAGCGAAATCAGCATCAGCCCAGTAAATAGAACCATCATCCGGAGCCGGGCGATGGATGTTTTTTGAGTGAGTTTCATGATGGGTGTTTTTAAAAGTTATTGCGTTTTGCCACATATATGCAACGGTAAAACGCAGGGTATAATCATGCTATAGCACGTAAACCCAAGATAAAAAAGATTATGGGATTATCACAGCATCAGAGGAGATGAAGCAGAGTAAAACGGCAACATTGCTCTTTTCAGTGGTAACAAAAAAAGAAGAGCGGATAAAGGACTGCTCCCCTCCGCTCTACAAAGTAAACAACCTGCCCGCTCTTAACCTATCAATCATCATGCAACACACACAAAAAAACGGGCCTGCCATTCCTTACCAAGTTCGACGCGTTTCCCCGAAAAATCTTGCACAAAAAAAAAGTTTTTTTTATTGCGCCCTTCCCTCTACTCAAAGCGAAGTGCCTCCACCGGTTTGAGTGCGGCTGCTTTTCTGGCGGGCCAGAGGCCAAAAAAGATGCCGATAAGAGCCGAAAAGGTGGTCGCAAGCAGAACCGACAGCAGCGAAGTTTTGACCGCCCATCCGGCAAAAGTGGCAAGAATCAGGGAGATACCAATACCTGCAAGAATCCCGATACAGCCTCCGCTGATGGTCATACCGACCGACTCAACAAGAAACTGCAACATGATATCGCTTTTTCGCGCCCCGATCGCCTTGCGCAGGCCAATCTCCCGGGTTCGTTCGGTTACAGAAACAAGCATAATATTCATAATACCGATGCCGCCGACCAGAAGCGAAATGGCCGCAATGGAACCGAGCAAAAGGCTCATGGTCTGCGTCGTGCTGCTCAGCATCTTCTGGATTTCAGTCATATCCCTGATATTGAACGAGTCGTCATCTTCTTTCAGCCGGTGGCGTTTGCGAATCCGCTCACCAATCGCAGTTTTGGCCTGTTCAATCAACGCAGGTGAGGCGACTTCGACAAAAATTCCGCTGAGATACTCCTTTCCAAGCACCCGGTACATGGCCGTCGTTACCGGTATAATAACCACATCATCTTCATCCTGCGGTCCTGAAAAACCTTTGGCGGGAGCAATGCCAATAACCTTGAAATTAATTCTGTTGATTTTGATGGTCTTGCCAAGAGGATTACTGCCCCCAAAGAGCTCCTTGACCACCGTCACGCCGATAATGGCCGACTTTGAGCGCATCTGAATCTCTTCACGGGTAAACCACCTGCCAACGGTGGGCAACACCGCACGCATGGTACCGTAATCGAACCCCGCGCCCGTCAACTGCGAACTCCAGTTTTTATTGCCATACACAATCCTGCCGTTACCGTTAACAACACCGCTGGCATTTTTGACCAGCGTACGGAGCGAGGCAATATCATCCACATCGGTAAAGGTAAAACGGGCAACTGCACCCGCCCCCTGCGCCGCGCCGTGAATTCTGGCCGATCCTCCCCTGATTGAGAGCATGTTCGACCCCATCGATTTCAACTGCTCCTGCATGGCCGCCTTGGCTCCCTCACCAAGCGCCATCATGGCAATGACCGAGGCAACCCCAACAAAAATTCCAAGTACAGAGAGAAAAGAGCGCATCTTGTTGGCCAAAATGGACTGGAAAGCCTGAGCCATAAATCCGGTAAAACGGCCATCCTTCCACAACCCGCCTTTTCCAGAAACTGGCGATTCAAGCTCAATATCTCCGCCAGCGACCACTGCAGGCTGCATCCCCTCCTTCCGCTCATCGGAAACAATGAGACCATCCCTCATGATAATGACACGACCCGCAAAGGCTGCAATCTCATTTTCATGCGTCACCATAATGACCGTCTTTCCCTCGTCATGCAGCCCTTTGAGAATTTTCATGATCTCGGCAGAGTTTTTCGAGTCGAGATTACCGGTCGGTTCATCGGCAAAAATGATGAGCGGATCGCGAATGAGCGCCCTCGCAATGGCCACCCGCTGCTGTTCACCTCCCGAAAGCTGGTTGGGCGTATGATCCATTCGGTGATCCAGCCCAACCAGTTTCAGCCGCGCTATCGCCTCCTGACGAAAATCTCCTTTCAAGCCGCTGTAGATATGGGGAAGCCGCACATTATCGACAATGGTCATGCGCTTGAGCAGATGAAACTGCTGAAAAACAAAGCCGGCAACATTGTTGCGCAATCCGGCCTGCTCATCTTCCGTCAAGGTGTTCACATTATTGCCAAGAATCATGAACTCACCCCTGTCGGGATTATCGAGCAGCCCCAGAATCTGCAACAGTGACGACTTGCCTGAACCCGAAGCACCCATAATGGCCACAAACTCGCCCCGCTCTATGGTCAATGAAACCCCGCGCAGAGCCTGAACGGTACTTTCACCGATCTGGTAAGTCCGGTGAACATCAACAAGCTGAAGGATGGGTTTCATTATCGCCTCCTGTTACGCTGCGGCATAAAGGGATTCGAGCCCCCTTTTTTTCCAGGAAGAACAAAAGAGGTATCCGGAAGCAGCACAACAGCACTCTCCGTCAACCCTTCAAGAATTTCGATATGAGCATCATCCTGCAATCCGGTCTGCACCGAGTGGAAACGCACCTCATCCGGCTTGCTGCGTCGGCGCTGCAACACCACCGTTTTGCCCTCTCTGCTCTGCACCGCCGCGACCGGCAAAAGCAGCGCATTCTGCTTCTCCTGAACAATAATCTCAATATTGGCACTCATACCAGAGCGAAAGACTTCGGGAATCCGCTCGGGAATAACATCGACATTATAAATATTGACGTTATTCTGCAGATACGACTCGTAATAGATATGATCAACAATCCCGTTCACCTTGATTTCAGGATAGGCATCGAGGCCAATCACCGCTTTCTGGCCCACCTTGACCCGCCCGATATCGGTTTCATCAACATAAGCCTTCACCAGAAGCCGATCGGAGAGTACAAAGAGTGCGTCGCTCGTGGTCACCGTCTGACCGGGATCGACGCTACGCACAATAACCTGTCCAGCCATTGGAGCAACAACTGCGGTCTCCTTGTAGACCTTCTGCCAGTACCCCTGCTCACTTTTTCCCTGCAATTTGGCGGCATCAAGCAATGCTGCCCGCTCGGTAGAGCTGAGCATGGCAAGCACCTCCCCTTTCTTGACCTGTTGCCCCTCTTCAACCAGAATCTCTTCAATCCTTCCGCCAACCGACGACTGGATTTTTACACGGGTTTGCGGCTCCACCGCTCCCGTAGTCGAAACGGTTGAAGAGATGGTGCCCCTTGAAGGACGAACCTCTTCAAAACTCTGCTTTGCACTCTTGTTATTGCTGAAATAATAGAACCCGACGGCTCCGAAAACCAAAAGAGCAACAAGAACACCCCCTACCACCATTTTGCGCCTACCCATCAATTCCTTCTCCTTTTGCCTGAATCCATTGAGCCTCGGCAATCAACAGATTTGCCCCGGCATTGAGAAACTCCTTTTTTGCACTTACAAGATTGTTTTCGATAATTACCCAGTCGTTGAAGGTCACAAGACCATTCGAATATTGCGCGTTAACAATGGTTGAGCGTTCCTGGGCCGCCTCAAGAAATTTTTTCTTCACAGCAACCAGTTGACGCGCATCCTGAAAATTTTTCCAGCTCTCTTCGAGCATATTGAAAATCTGGAGATAGCCACTCTTTTCCTGCGAATTCTGCTGGCTCACCACCGCCATCGCCCTCGAAACCCTTGCCTGACCACTCCCACCTTCATAAATCGGTACAGAAAGGGTAAGCCCGGCACTCCAGTCAACCGCATTGAACGGTAAGCTGTCAACCTCACGCCGGCCAAGCGATGAGGTGAGATAAAGCTCCGGTGAAAAGGCATTTTTTGCCGCATCAAGATCAAAACGGGCCGCCTTGCTTTTGGTATCAAGCTGCTGAAAGAGTGGATTATTTTTTGCAAGAAGAGCAAGATCAGGCTTTGTGGTCGAAAGCTCACTGGCCTCAAATCCACCCCGAACCCTCACAGGCTTGTGGCTGTCACGCCCAAGGGCCGATGCAAGGGTTGTCTGGGCAAGAACCAGTCCCCGCCTGGCCTGCGACACTTCAAACTCCGCCTGGGCCAAATCGGCCTCCGCCTGACGAAGCGACCCAATATGCTCCCGTCCACCTTGATAGCGCAAACTGATAAGGCGAACATTTCTCTGCCGCCGTTCAGCAATTTCGGCGGCAAGCCCGACAAGCTCCTGCGCCTTGAGCAACTGCGTAAATGCCGAACGAAGGGCAAAACGGAGATCAGCAGAGACCACATCATAACTATATTGTGCCCCCTTTATTGCCTCCCGACTACTGGCAACCATGTTCGACGTTTTATGCCCGTCATAGACAAGCTGCTCTGCCATCAAAGAGTAGGAGTGTGCCGCAGAGGGGCTGCTCCCTTTGGCTGTCGTCCCGCTCTCCCCCGAGCTTACCGCCATACTGAGCCGGGGAAGAAGTGCGCCGCCCGTAATGCGCTTGTCAGCCTCGGCCTGCTGCAAAAGCGCAAGGGCCGAAGAGAGGTCGGGATGCGCCGCCCGGGCCTCGCTGGCACACTGCTGCCAAGTCAACACCTCTTCAGCCCGCAACGGCGAGGCGAAGGAGGAGAACAACAGCGCCAGAAACAGATACATTTTTGATTTCATTGCAAAAGGGCTCTCTCTATCTGGTTAATAATCTTTTATTCCGCAAAAAAACGCTCATCCCCACCTCTGACGATCTTTGCCTTAAAAACTTGCGCTTTTTATTACAATTAATTGTCACTCCTCCAGCAAGAAAATGAAGAAGCATGATGCTTCCCCTGAAATATCGTATCTTTTCCACCGTGTTTAAAAATTTTTCAACGAAGTCGCCCATTTTCCCAAGTTCTCTCTATCATGCTTGAAGCCCGTAACCTCTCTCTCAGCGTCGGAACCAAAGAGCTCCTGACCGATACCTCATTCCGCATTGGCGACAAAGACCATGTCAGTCTCGTCGGCCTTAACGGAACAGGAAAAACAACCCTTTTGCGCCTTATCAGCGGACCATCAACCGATTCAGCCCTCATCACCACCGGCCATTTTATGAAATCGGCCGACACCACCATCGGCTATCTTCCCCAGGAGATCTCCTTTGACGCCGATCTGGAAAAAACCGCCCTCCAATATGCCCTTCAGGCCAACGCAAGGCTCGCTGAACTGGCCAATAAAATAACCAAAATGGAGCATGAACTCGCCCTGCCCGAACAGGATTACGAAAGCGAGTCGTACCACCAGCTTATCGAGCGTTTTTCAGACGCCATGCACGAATTTGACCTTCTGGGTGGCTACACCATGCAGTCGAACGCCGAAAAGGTGCTTGCCGGTCTCGGATTCAGCGAAATAGATTTTCATAAAAAAGTAAAAGCCTTTTCAGGTGGATGGCAGATGCGCCTCCACCTCACCAAACTGCTGCTCCAGAACCCAACACTGCTTCTGCTCGATGAGCCGACCAACCACCTCGATATCGACTCGCTTCGCTGGCTCGAAAACTATCTTCTCAACTACGAGCACAGCTACATCATTGTCTCGCACGACCGCTTTTTTCTCGACAAGCTCACCACCAAAACCCTCGAAATCGCCTTTGAGCGCATCAACGAATACAAGGGCAACTACTCCTACTACGAAAAGGAGAAGGCAGAGCGCTATGAGCTGATGATGGGCCAATATACCAGTGACCTGAAAAAAATGGCCGAGCTGAAAGCCTTTGTTGACCGATTCCGCTACAAGGCCACCAAGGCACGCCAGGCACAGAGCCGCCTCAAGCAGATGGAGAAGATGGAGAAAAACATGTTTACTCCTGAAGAGGACAACTCGCGCATCTCCTTCCGCTTTCCCAAGGCCAACCCCTCCGGACGTGAAGTGATGCGACTCGACGGAGTCAAAAAAGCCTACCTGCTGCCCGACGGCACAAAAAAACAGGTGCTCAACAGCATCAACCTTGAGGTAATGCGCGGCGACCGGATTGCCATTGTCGGCTCAAACGGCGCAGGCAAAACCACCTTCTGCAAAATTCTGGCCGGAGAGATCGAATTTGATGGCAAACTGAGCATGGGGCACAACGTCACCCTCAACTACTTTGCCCAGCACCAGACCGAAAACCTCTCGCAAGACAAAAGCGTCTACATGGAGATGATGGACTCAGCCCCGTCGTCCGAAGCACAGAAAAGGGTACGCGACATCCTCGGCTGCTTTCTCTTCAGCGGAGATGCCGTCCAAAAAAAAATAAGGGTACTCTCGGGAGGAGAAAAATCGAGGGTAGCGCTGGCAAAAATTTTGCTTCAGGCCTCCAACCTGCTCATCATGGATGAACCAACCAACCATCTCGACATGCGCTCCAAAGAGATGCTGATTGACTCGCTCGAATACTACGACGGCACCCTCCTCATTGTAAGCCACGACCGCTACTTCCTCGACAGTTTGGTCAACAAGGTGGTTGAAATAAAAAACGGCTCACTGCAACTCCACCTCGGCAGCTACGCAGAATACCTTGAAACCGCCGAAAAAGTGATTGAAGCCGAACGCAAACTGGAAGCCGCCCAAAAGCAAAAAAGCCAGGC
>CAIXCO010000181.1 GCA_903917955.1 uncultured Chlorobiaceae bacterium
CCAAAAGTACCCGTTTCAGCAGGAATTTTGCAGCCCGTACTTTTATTGCTGATCACTGGCGGAAGTCGTGCGCTGCTCCGTTCGCTGAGTACTACCATAACGAGTCATTCCAATCAACAGAGCGCTACTTCCGAAAAAGTTCTGGTGTAAGGCGCTGGTGCTGCAGGGGTTGAAATTGTCAGTGCCATCAACCGAAGCAAAAAGTTTATTTTTTACGGTTTTATTGATGATGACACGGAACTGCAGGGACGCTCAATCAATGGAAAACCGGTCTTTACACCTGCTGAGGTCGTGGAATTGATCCGCCAGAAGATGGTTACAACAATTCTGATTGCAATTCCATCAATCAACCGTGCCTGGCGCAATGCAATTATTGAGCAATTCCACCACTATCCGGTGCAGATCAAGATGCTTCCGGGAGTTGAAGAGCTTGTTGCAGGCAAAATCACCGTCTCCGATATCAAGCCGGTCGATATTGAAGAACATAAGAGTTACCGTCCAATAACAATGGCGGATAACTGTTGCTTATGCGCAAGTACACCCAGTCAACAACGTCCCCCGATTCGTAACGTATGATAAAAAAAAGAAAGCTGATCACCTTCGACTGGGCCATAAAACGGCTGTTGCGGAGCAAAGCCAACTTCGGGATTCTGGAAGGTTTTTTAAGTGAGCTGCTTAAAGAGGAGATCACCATCCTCGATATCCTCGAAAGTGAGAGTAACAAAGATGATAAATTCGACAAATTTAACCGGGTCGATCTCAAGGTACGCAACCAGAAACAAGAGATCATCATCATAGAAATACAGTATGATCGGGAATATGACTACCTGCAGAGAATCTTTTATGGCGTTTCAAAAACAGCCATAGAGGGGATGAAAGAGAGTCAATCGTACGGCGGCATCACCAAAGTCATCTCCATAAACATCCTCTATTTTGATCTGGGTAGTGGCACCGATTACATCTACAAAGGCACCACTCGTTTTGTAGGCTTGCATAATCATGATCTCCTGGAACTCAATGAAAAACAAAAACAACTGTTCCAGAAAGAAAGCGTCGAGGCGCTCTACCCTGAATATTACCTGATCAAAATAAACCGCTTCAACGACATCGCCCGAGATACTCTTGATGAGTGGATTTACTTCCTGAAAAATGAAGAAATTAAAGAGAGCTTCACCGCAAAAGGGTTAAAAGAGGCGGCTGAGAAGTTAAGTGTTATGAAGTTGCCTGAAGAGGAGCAAAAAGCTTATGAACACTATAAAGATGATTTGCACTATCAAGCGAGTATGTTCGAGTCATCTTATGGCGATGGCTATCACGTAGGCGAAGTTAAAGGGATGGAAAAAGGCATAGCTAAAGGTCGTGTCGAGGGCCGCGTCGAGGGTCAATCGCTGCTACTGGCACGGCTCCTTGTACGTCGCTTCGGTCTACTGCCACAGTGGGCAACCGAAAAGGTAACCCGCGCAACTGAACAAGAGCTGGAGGCGTGGGGAGATGCCATCCTCACCGCATCAACGCTCGAAGCGGTTTTCAATACCGACGCCACCCATTAACGCATTCAGTGCCTGACGATTAAACGCTCATCAGCGCTTTATCCAGTCAAAACATATAAATTGAGGATTTCAAGCGATCATGGCAAGTATAAAGCTTTTTGAGAACAAAAGAGTACGTTCTCAATGGGATACTGAGCGAGAAGTATGGTATTTCAGCATTGTAGATGTTATAGGCGTTTTGGCTGAAAGTCCCAATCCGAGAAAATATTGGAGCGTATTGAAAACGCGCCTGAAAAAGGAAGGAAGTGAGTTGGCTACAAACTGTAGTCAACTGAAAATGCTCTCTGCAGATGGCAAACATTACCTCACCGATGTTGCCGATACCGAACAACTCCTGAGGCTTGTTCAATCCATCCCTTCCCCCAAGGCAGAGCCCTTCAAGCAATGGCTTGCCCGAGTAGGCTACGAGCGCGTTGAAGAGACCGAAGATCCCGAACTGGCACTTGACAGAGCGATGGAAACATACCTCAAAAAAGGGTACTCACGGGATTGGATCAACCAGCGTCTCAAAAGCATCGAAGTCCGCAAAGAGCTGACTGATGAATGGGAGGATCGCAAAATGACGAAAGGAAGCGACTTTGCCATTTTGACCGATGAAATTACCAAAGCCTGGACAGGGCTGACAACGCGCCAGTACAAACAATTTAAATCGCTGAAGAGAGAAAATTTGCGCGACCATATGACGAATATGGAACTTGTACTCAACATGCTGGCCGAAGCAACGACAACTGAAATATCTCGCCAGAAACAGCCCGAGGGATTTGAAGAGAATCGGGAAATCGCGCAACAAGGCGGTACCATTGCCGGGAATACCCGTAAAGAGATCGAAGCAAAGTCTGGTAAATCAGTTTTAACTGCCAAAAATGCCAAGCGGCTTAAATAAATATAAAGTCCGCAAGTACACCCAGTCAACAACGTCCCCCAAGTTCATGTGCAAAATAAATCCCCGCGTCGATTTTGCCTTTAAAAAGCTTTTCGGCAGCGAAGAAAACAAAGATTTACTTATCTCCCTGATTAACGCCATTGTTTCCGAGGAAGATCAGGTCGTGGAGGTGGAGCTTAAAAATCCCTATAACCTTGCCGACTACCGCGCTGGAAAAATCTCTATACTCGATATCAAGGCCAAGGCCGAAAATGGCCGATGGTTCAACATCGAAATGCAGATCAGCGAAGACTACAACTTCGACAAACGCGCCATATACTACTGGGCAAAACTGGTTACCGAACAGCTCAGCGAAGGAATGATGTACAAGGAGCTGAAAAAAACCATCAGCATAAACATTCTCGATTACAACTTCATACCTGATACGGCGGAAGTTCATAACTGCTACAAAATCATCAACACCGCAACCGGCAAAGATGACCGGCTGCACGACATTTTTGAACTGCACTACATCGAGCTGAAAAAGTTCAAAAAATCATACGCCGAAATCCAAAGCGCCCTCGATCGCTGGAGCAGTTTTTTGACCACAGCGCATAAGCTCGACCGTGATCATACGCCAAAAGAGTTGGCCTCTGATAAAAACATTGTAAAAGCCATTGCAGCCATCGATCGCATGTTTGATGAAGAGGAGCGTCAAGTCTATGATGTTCGTATGCAATCATTGGCCGACGTCGAAAGCAAAATTGCCTCTGCAGCAGAAAAAGGCATGGAAAAAGGCATGGAAAAAGGTCTCGTCGAGGGCCAATCCAGGCTCCTCAAAAAGCTCCTTGAGCGTCGCTTCGGCGCACTGCCAGAGTGGGCAACTGAAAAGTTAACCTGCGCAACTGAACAAGAGCTGGAAACCTGGGGAGATGCCATCCTCACCGCGCCAACACTCGAAGCGGTTTTCAATACCGATACAGCCCATTAAAGCACTCTGCACAACAAGAGCTACCGTCCAATAAAAATAGCGGAGAAGTGTTCCTTATCCGTAAGTATACGTAGTCAACAACGTCCCCCAAAGTTTTAGCAGGTTTAGATGGATTCTCCACAGTCGATAAGATTGGCTCACGTTTGTTGTTTGCAGGTAACCTGACCCGACAGCCATATATGAACGGCACCAGCTATCGTATCAGTGGCGACCTGACCAACACTGATAATGTGATGAACAACACATTATGGGTTGGTGTTCAACCAGCACTAACAAAAGAGATGCTGGAGTTTGCGGCTAACAAGATTGAGGGTTATCTCGGTGTGAATGATTAAATTGTGCGAGCTATGACAGCGACTATTTGGTAAACGAGCCAATAAGGCTTATTTTTTTGATGAAGAAAAGATGTTAAACCGCAACAAAGGGCTTAACCAGTAAAAACAATCATGCAGAGCATCATCCCCATAACCTGCCCTCAGGAAATACTGCTCGGCTTGCACATGGATGCGCAGCAATTTGCTACTCTTCTAAAAGAGCAGTCCGCCATGGCCTTATTTAGAGAGGGCCGGCTTTCATCGGGCATGGCAGCGAGTTGGTTGGGAGTCCCGCGTGCACATTTTCTGTTAAAAGCTATGCAGGGGGGGGCAACCCTTTTAGAAAACACGCAGGAAGATTTCCGCAGAGAAACGGCCTTACTGTGAGGGTATTTTCTAATACAACCCCTTTTATCGTGCTTTCCAGCATTGACCAACTGCAATTACTGCCGAAATTGTTTGGTAGTGTATATGTTGCTCAATCGGTTATCGAAGAATGCGCAGAAGGCGGCAGGATTCTCGTTCCTCACTTGCAGAGCTTGAGCTGGGTGGTGCCGGTGGCCGATGAATCAAGCTCCAATATGCCCGTGCTGTTTGAGCTGGATCGCGGAGAGAAGCAGACTCTCTTGCTTGCCTCTAAACACCTCGAAAGTACAGTCATTATTGATGAGCGTCTCGGAAGGAATGTGGCTGAATATATGGGACTACAGGTAATCGGGACATTAGGCGTTTTGGCAAAGGCTAAAACAAGCGGGCTCATCCCATCGTTTTATGAGGCCGCTCAAGGTATGCGCGAACAGGGTATTCATTACAGCACGGGTTTGATCGTCAGGCTTGCACAATATTTAGGAGAAATCAACCCCTGAATTGCCACTCCTGCGCTACCGACA
>CAIXCO010000182.1 GCA_903917955.1 uncultured Chlorobiaceae bacterium
CGGCTCGACAGGTGATTGCTGAGATAGCGGTCATCACTGTCGATAAAGGTGACATATTTGCCAAATGAAGCCTGAATACCCGCATTTCGGCTCATATTCAGTTTTTTGTTTCCATGTTTGAGGTACCTGATATTGTCGTGCCTATGAAGCAGGGGATCGATGAGTTGAAAGGTGTCATCAGTACTCCCATCATCAACAATGACAAGTTCCCAATCTTCAAAATCCTGGTCAAGAACGCTCTGAACGGCGTTCATCAAAAGTGACGAACGGTTGAAGGTCGGTAATATCACCGATATTTCAGGCTGGTAGCTGAAGCGCATCACAAGTAAAAAGTCTTATTGTTAAAACAGTCCCTGATTTTTATTCTATAGCGCACTGATAACTGATAACTGACAACTGACCACTCAAGCCCTCGCCGCCCTGATGGCAAAGGCGCAGACAAGCATTCCGGCAACCAGAAAGTTCTGCGCAATGGCGTTATAGCGGACATCCATCGTCGCAGGTGATTTTACGAGAGCAAACTGCAAGAAAAATTGCGGAATGATGAGTGCGGCAACAACAATTCCATAACTTCTCTGGCCGATCACGAAGAGGTAGCCGGATGCGAGGAGCTGACCGGCATTGATGAGTACGGCGGCAAGCAGTGCGGCTTTGGTCTCCCCGAAGGCAACGGGAAGTGTTCTGATGCCCACCTGTCGGTCACCCTCTATTGATTTGAAGTCGTTGATGGTCATGGTGCCGGTGCTGGAGAGGGTGAAAAGCGCGGCAACAATCAGCGAGGGCTGAAGCGATGAGAGGGTAAAGGAGGGGTTATAGGCGATCTCCCCGGCGATCCAGGGTATGATCAGATAGGATACGGCAACAATGATATTGCCTGCCCAGAGCCGTTTTTTCAGTTTGATGGGGTTTGCGCTATAGAGGTGCGCATTGACAATACCGATGATAACGTAAAAACCGATGAGCGGATGAATCAGATAACCGGTGATAACAGAAAGTACCGACCAGAGTGCAATCAGGATGGTGGCATTTTTGAGCGAAATGGCGCCACCGGGTATGGGACGGTTCGGTTCGTTGATTTCATCGAGATCACGGTCAAAATAGTCGTTGAGCATCTGGCAGGTTCCGCTTGCCAGCGGGCCGGTTAGCAGCATGGCGAGGAAAAACTTCATGCCCGCAACCTCTTTCCATCCAAAAGCGCCGCTTGCCACAGCTCCGCAGAGAAAGCTCCATATCACCGGAATCCAGGTGACCGGTTTAAGGAATCGGATAATCAGCGCCAGTTTGGAGAGGTTTTCAACCGGCATTGGCCGGGCTTGAACCAGTTTGCGGACGCTCAAGGGCGTTGTGAACTCGCCATGATCTTGCTGATGAGTCTCTGAACTTTTGCTGGGACGAAAATCACTCACACGTACAGACTTAGGTTTGAGAAATGCTTATAACTTGGAAAATAACAGGTAAAACTGAAGAATAGGAATCATCCGCCATAAAAGAGCACCGTTATCACATAATATCCTGAAATATCCTGAAGAATTTTTTTAAACTGGGAGAGTGATTTGGTCTTACGCTTTTAATAGCCGATAAAATCCTGTTTTGCTTATACATCACGATTTAAAAGGGGAGAGAGGTGTTATGGTTGGTCGTCGTTTATTTAAGGAGATGAAAAAAACGTTTCTCTTTCACGCCATTGCGGCCCACTTCAGCAACGGGCTGATTCCTGTGGCTGTGCTCTATCTGCTCTTGACCCTTTCAACCGGGAATGGCTATTTTGAGCATACCGTCGAGCACTTGATTGTTATTGTCCTGCTTGCCATTCCGGTCTCCTTTTTTTCAGGTATCCATGACTGGAAAACGAAATATCGTGCGGCCAAAGCGCCAATTTTTATAAACAAAATAAGGCTTTCCGGGCTGCTTTTTCTGTTGTGCACCTCTGCCGTTGCTCTTCGGCTCTCCATACCTGATGTGATAAACCGTCAGGGTATCGAACACTGGTTCTATCTTGTGCTGCTTTTTTCCATGTTGCCTGTTGTGACGCTGCTCGGTCATTACGGCGGCAAACTTTCAGCCCAGTCACGACAGTCGGCCAAGCCTGTGTGAGTGCGTACGCGTCATTACCAATAACAAAAACGAAAATTTTTTATGATCGATGGTACGGTACTGCTGGCCTTTTTTTCGACATCGGCTCTTCTTGCCCTCTCTCCCGGCCCCGACAATCTCTTTGTCATGGCTCAATCGGCCCAGAATGGTCGGATGGCGGGCCTTTTTGTAACACTCGGCCTTGCTACAGGGCTGATTGGTCATACAGTGGCCGTTGCTTTCGGCCTTGCCGCCATTGTGCACTCTTCAGCGCTTGCATTCGTCATTCTGAAGGGTTTGGGCGCGGCATACCTGCTTTATCTTGCGTGGCTGGCGCTCAGGGCAGGCGCTTCATCCGGAGGGCAGGAGCAACTGACAGCTCTATCGAGAGGGAGTCTCTACCGTCGGGGGATTGTCATGAATCTGACCAATCCCAAGGTTTCATTCTTTTTTATGGCTTTTCTGCCACAGTTTGCCGATCCGCATCGTGGTTCAATGATGGTGCAGTTCTTCCTGCTTGGAGCTGTTTTCATCATGGCAACTCTCCTTGTTTTTGGCGTTATCAGTCTTCTTTCCGGTGGATTTGGCGACAAGTTCCGCAACTCTGCCCTTGCTCGTAAAGCGGTCAACAGGATTGCTGCCGCAGTTTTTGTCGGCCTTGCCATAAAACTTTCGATATCAAAACGTTAAAGCGAAAATTATGGACTTCA
>CAIXCO010000183.1 GCA_903917955.1 uncultured Chlorobiaceae bacterium
GGCGCATCGGGTCGCGCTCGTAGCCGAACGAGGGTTGCTGGCCGATAAAGATGTTGCCGAGTGAGCAGCCGAGGATATGAAAACGGGTGCGGTCATTGAGGATTTCACCCGGAGCATCGCCCCAGAATGGCTCGATGGCCTGATATGCCGGGAAAAGTTTGCGGTACTCGGTGACGGGAAGCTGCGCCTCCACATTGCCGTCGGTGCCGTACACCAGCCGATTCCCTTCGAGCAGCTTCTCCCGCAGTGCCTCGGTGGTCTCGGGCACATCAACGCGGTATCCTGCGGCTTTCATCTCCAGCAGAAGCTTGTGCAGGCTCTCAAAAACATTGAGGTAGGCCGCTGTACCGGCATTGCCGAGGTTGGGCGGAAAATTGAAGAGGATAATGGCAATTTTCTTTTCAGCGGGCGGCCTCTTTTGCAGTCGGAGGAGTCGTTGTACCCTCCCGGTAATGGTGCGGAGCTCCGCTTCGAGTGCCATGGTTCGTTCGCTGCCGCTCTCTGTGCCGGCATAGACGTGCGGTTCTATGGAGCCGTCGAGCTCCGTTACGGCTACACTCAGGGCGGTTTGGAGCGGTGTGAGGCCGAGACTGCTTTCTCGCCACTGCTCTATGGGCTGAAAGGAGAGGGGGATAAGATTCAGGCAGGGGATATCGAGTTTTTTCAGCACCTCGACCGCTTCTGGGGCCCTGTTTTCTGCGGGCCCGCCAACGAGTGAAAATCCTGTGGCGTTGATGAGCAGTGACGGCTTCAGTGAACCGAGTGTTTCGGGGTTGAAAAAGCGCTCAAGGGCGGGCCGGAAATCGAGGCCGCCGCTGTAGGCAAGAGTGCACGGTATCCCTTGTGATTCGAGCGAGCGCAGCAGGGTGTTGAGGTGCTCCATGTTGTTGCTCAAAACGGTTGAGCGCATGGCAAGAATGATGACGGTGCCCTGGTTGAGCCTGGGCTTGTTTTTTTTCTGCCATTGCAGAAACTCCCGGGCGGTAAAAAAGGGTTCGGGTGCATCCGGGTGGCAAAGAGCGGCGTCGGGATAGAAGAGCGGGTCATCCTGCGGGAGTTTGCCTTTCCATCCCGGTGAGTAGCGCTCTATCAAGAGTGAGAGAAAGCGCTCCATGTTCTCCTGCGAACCGTTCAGCCAGAACTGGTGGGCGGCAATAAAGGTATGAATATCGCGTGCTTTTCCGGGGAGGTGTTTCATCAGCTTGCTGACACTGCGCACCAGTGCAAGTTGCCGCTGGCTTTCGCCGTGGCTCTGTTTGGGCATCAGCCGTGATGCCCACTGCTTGAAGATGCTCTTCTCCGTTGGTTCCTCTTTTTGGGGCTTGCGCAGCGAAAATTTTCCAACTCTTGTTTGGGTGACGAGTGCGGGGTTGCTGGTAATAATGCAGACCGGGCAGCTTAAAGGGTCGAGCAGTTTTTCGAGTGGCCTCACAATCTCTTCGCTGAAGAGCATTGAACCGAAGACAAAATCGGCTTGTGGGAGAGTTCGCTCGAGCGTTTCCCAGAGTTTTTTACTGTTATGGAGGCCAAGACTGAAGACAGAGAGCTCCAGATTGACTTGAAACTTCCTGTTCAGCTCACCGGCAGCAGCCCGTACGGTGCTGTTGTTGGTGGCTTCCATGGTAAGAAAAACAAAGTGCATAGGTTGTAACTCTCTCAAGAAACAGGTGACGACCAACGGCTCAGCAAGTGTGGAATATACCAAACCGATCAGCAATAATGAAACTCCCCGGCAGTGCCTGACCGGCGGGGCCGCAAAACGAGAAAAGCACGGGGGTGAGCCGTGCTTTTCTCTGTTTTGGAACTCTTCGGAACTCCCTTTTTTAGACCTCAATCCCTTCCAGACGATCTTCCAAATCGCTGTAGATCTCCTGAAGTTTTTCGATCATGTCGGGGTCGGCGCTCCACATGCCGCGTCCACTCGCTTCGAGCATACGTCCGACAATGTTTTTGAATGCTTTCGGGTTGACCTTCATGAGCCGTTCGCGCATTTTTGGATCCATGGCGTAGGTTTCGGCGGCCTCTTTGTAGACCCAGTCGTCCACGCCTTTGGTGACAGCGTCCCAGCCAAGCATGTAGGTAAAGCGGTTGCTGATTTCGGCGGCGCCACTGTGACCCTGGTCCAGCATGGTCTCAAACCATTTCGGGTTGAGCAGTTTGCTGCGGAACTCAACCTTGAGCGCCTTGTCGGCATCGTCAATCTTGACGTCGGCCGTAAAGGTCTCGACGTAGTTGAGTTTTACCTTGTCACCCTTGGGATTGCGACGGCGGGCCGAGAGTTGCAGCGCGCCCGATGAGGAGAAGTAACGGTCAATATCGGTAATGCCGAATTCCGCCGAGTCAACCTGCTGCACTACACGATCAACGGTGCTGAGCAGCCCCTTGAGAATATCACTCTGCTGGTCGCCGTAGCGGTTTCCGCCGTAGGCAAAACCGGTGCGCTTGATGAACATGTTGTCGAGATCATCTTCCGACTCCCATGCCGAATCCTCTACCAGCTCTTCGACCTGTGAGCCGTAAGCGCCGGGGGCCTGGGTAAAGAGACGCGATGTGGCGCTCTCGAAATCCTTGCCCTCTTTGAGGGCGGCATCCACATGCTTTTTGATATGGTTCATCTCGTGCGGCTCAATGGCCCGTGCGGCATCCTTGACCAGTTTGTCGAGATGATCGACAAGGACGCCAAAGGTGTCGCGGAAGATGGAGCTGATCTGGATGAGCACATCAATTCGTGGCCTTCCGAGCTGTTCGAGCGGTACGAGGCGGTAGTGGCTGATTTTGCCCTGTGCGTCGTAGGCTGGTTCGGCACCCATGAGGTGGATGATAACGGCTACCGCTTCGCCCTTGCTCTTGATGGTATCGAGTCCCCAAAGCACTTGCGCAATGGTTTCAGGGTAC
>CAIXCO010000184.1 GCA_903917955.1 uncultured Chlorobiaceae bacterium
CCGCGCAAGTCGAAAAACTTCTTGGAGCTGTGATGAACGGAGCCCTGTCTCGCGAAGAGTTACAGTCAGTCACAGGGATAAAACACCGGGAACATTTGCGCAAAACCTACCTTGATCCACTCATAACATCCGGTTGGATTCAGCGTACCATTCCGGATAAACCAACAAGCCGCCTGCAAAAATATCGGGCAACTGAAAAAGGTAGAACCTGGCTTACAGAAATAAAGCAATGATATCAGATTATCCCGTTAAATCACCACGCAAACTTATCGAGGTTGCGCTCCCGCTGGATGCAATCAATACTGCTTGTTCTCGGGAGAAATCCATCCGGCACGGGCATCCATCAACGTTGCATCTCTGGTGGGCACGACGACCGCTGGCGGCAGCACGGGCGGTCATATTTGCTCAACTCGTCAACGATCCTGGTTATCAGCAGGGTGGTGGGTTTAAATACGGGAGGAATAAAAAGGACGCTGCTATCGAACGCAAGAGGTTATTCAAAATAATCGAAGAGCTTGTTTTATGGGAAAATACCACTAATGAGACTGTATTGGAACGTGCTCGCGTTGAAATTCGCCGTTCATGGCGTGAGGTGTGTGAGCTAAACAAAGAGCATCCGCAGGCAGCCGAGCTTTTCAATCCTGACAAGCTTCCCGCACTCCATGATCCCTTTGCAGGAGGTGGAGCCATTCCACTTGAAGCACAGCGTCTGGGACTGGAGGCTTACGCCAGTGACCTCAACCCAGTGGCCGTGCTTATCAACAAGGCGATGATTGAGATTCCGCCCAAGTTTGCGGGCAGGCCGCCGGTCAGCTTGCTGCTAAGCCGCCAAGGCGCAAAGACAAAGGAATTCGATTTGGAACGGGAATGGCCCGGTGCCACCGGTCTGGCTGAAGATGTGCGCTACTACGGTGCCTGGATGCGCGAGGAGGCGCAGAGACGCATTGGTCACCTCTATCCGCCAGTGGAAATCACAGAGGAAATGGCCAAGGAACGGCCCGACCTTGAACCGCTCCTTGGGCAGAAGCTTACCGTCATTGCTTGGCTTTGGGCACGAACGGTCAAGAGCCCCAATCCTGCTTTTTCGCATGTCGATGTGCCGTTGGTTTCATCATTCACGCTTTCGAGAAAGGAAGGGAAACAGGCATATGTTCAGCCAGTTGTTGCCGATGGTGAATACCGCTTCATCTTGAAAATCGGCACGCCACCATCGGATGCAGAAAATGGCACTAAGGCAAATGGTCGTGGTGCAAATTTTCGTTGTATTTTATCCAATGCCCCGATTGATGGCCGCTACATCAAGAATCAAGCACAAGCCGGTCGGATGGGGCAAAAATTGATGTGTATAGTGGCTGAAGGTGTCAGGGGTCGGATTTATCTTACGCCGACAGTAGAACAGGAAAGCTTCGCAGCTACCGCAATCCCTGTATGGAAGCCGGAAGTGGAGTTCTTTCAAAAGGCGCTTGGTTTCCGTGTTGGCAACTATGGCCTCACAAAATGGAGCGACCTTTTTACGCCACGACAGTTAGTGACATTGACAACATTTAGTGATCTTGTGACTGAGGTTCGCGAGCGCGTTCATAAAGACGCGGTTACCTCTGGATTTCCTGCCGACGGCAAAGGTATCGAGAATGACGGCATCGGTGCTACCGCTTATGCCGAAGCTGTCAGTGTGTATATATCGTTCGCATTGGATAAAATGGCTGACCTTGGGAACTCACTGTGTGGATGGGAGCCAATTGCACAATGCCCGCGACACCTTTTTGGGAAGCAGGCTATC
>CAIXCO010000185.1 GCA_903917955.1 uncultured Chlorobiaceae bacterium
ATACTGGCGGATGGGAGTAGTTGAGAAAAACGTAGAGGGGGTGCGGCGTCAGATTCGAAAGATTATTGCGCGATAATTTTTTCAAGGCATCGGCCAGCGTGGCACCCCCTTCAAAGGTTGATACCGCATAAGCATCGGCTTTGTACTCATGTTTGCGTGAGAGCACCTGCATGACAAGCGAGAGGAACCACTGCACAGGAGTATAGAGCAGCGAAAAAAAGAGCAGGCTGCCATAGACGGAGAGATCGTGCATGAAAAACGCATCAAAAAGGGAACGGTTTTTCATGAAAAGTGAGAGAAGAAAAAAGAGGGCCCCAAGGTTAAGGAGACTCAAAACCATCGTGATGATGATGTGCTTTTTCTTGAAATGGCCTATTTCATGGGCAAGCACCGCTACCAGTTCAGGAACCGGATGAGCGGAGATGAGAGTATCGAACAGGGCGATTCGCTTGCGTTTTCCAAAGCCTGTAAAAAAAGCATTGGCCTTTGCCGAGCGCTTTGATCCGTCAAGAACGTAAATGCCGGTGAGCGGAAAAGCTACCGTTGCGGCATAGTGCATAATCGCACGCTTCAGCTCACCCTCTTCAAGCGGCACAAATTTGTTGAAGAGTGGCATAATCCAGGTCGGAGCAATGTACTGGAGAGCAAGGGAGACTATCGTAATCCCGGCCCAGGCCCAGAGCCAGGCCATGGAACCAGCAACCTCAAAAAACCAGAGCACTGCGGCAAGCAGAGGGGTGCCCAGAAGAAAGGAGAGGGCGAGGGTTTTGAAGAGATCCGCCGCAAAGAGCTTCGGGGTGGTTTTGTTAAAGCCGAATTTTTCCTCAATAACAAAGGTTTTATAGAGGCTGAAGGGAAGGTCAATCAGCGACTGAAGCAGCAGCAACGCTTCGATGTAGAGTACCCCGCACACAATCGGCTGAAAACCATACACCCTCAAAAACTGGTCGAGCCAGTTAAAGCCTCCCGAAAACCAGAAAAGAAGAAGCAGAGAGAGATCAACCGCCGCGCCGAACAGTGAAAAACGGGTTGAGGTGTGCAGATAGTCGTGTGACTTTTGGTAAGCAGCCTCGTCAAAGAGACCGACAAACTCATCAGGCACTCCAACCTTCGCCGCCTTGAGATTGAGCAGTTCCGAAACCAGTTTGACAAAAAAGGTGATGAGCAGCGTCCAAAAAATAATGGCACCGAAGAGGTTCATAAATAAAAGATCTATTTGAAAAAGAGATGAATCAGAGAGGATTGCCCCCTGACCAATTATTCTTCAAGATAACGTTTCTGCAGTTCAGAATAGGTTTCAATCCGGCGATCACGCAAAAAGGGCCAGTGCGAGCGGTAAAAGGCGATACGACTCCGGTCACACGTGGCATGCAGAGTGGTTTCATGCTGATGTGCCGCCTCCTCAATGATCTGGCCGAAGGGGTCGCAGACAAAACTGTTTCCCCAGAACTCCAGATCATCTTCGATTCCCACCCTGTTGGCCGCCGCCACAAAAACACCGTTGGCAAT
>CAIXCO010000186.1 GCA_903917955.1 uncultured Chlorobiaceae bacterium
AAGAAGTGGTGCTGCTCCCGTAACATTTGGTGTCGCCGCCAGAATGGCCGTCGTATCCTGCCAGAGGATATAATCGATACCTGTCGTATCCGCTCCAATGCGCTGAATGAGACGCCCCACACCAAGTTGATGGCGGAGATTAATTAACCTTGACGCATCAATATTGCCACTAATCGCACCTCCCCGGCTCCGGGCAATGGCTACAACCAGCCGTGGCCCTCTCCGGGATGCACTCTCTCTGATCCCAACAACAAGGGAATCAGTTTCACCTGAAAAAATCGGTTGCAACTGCATTTTTGGATCGCACTGCTGAGCCACAGGCTCATGATCGGGCGGAGTATTGTATGCTATCCTTTTTCCATAACGATCAAAAACATTGATGCGATACATCGTGCCCGATCCGGCAATTTCGGTAAGATCGGCGGAGGTTAGCGCACTCTTTTTATCAATGCGGTCAAGCAGGCGCAGTTGGCTGAAAAGACTGCCGGTGAGCAGTGAGCTATTTTCGTTGTACCCCGAGATTGCGTTGTCAGCCCCCTCGCTCAAGGCGTGAACAAGCACGGTCGCCTCTTCACGCATGAGATGCTCAACCTCTGATTTTCGGTAGTGATACTCGAAAAGTGTTGAACCAAGAAAAATCACCACCAGCAAAAAAAACAATCCGACAAGATAGCCTGGCGGAAGCCTTAACGGCCATGGCACCCTCAAACCCTCTTTTTTTTTCATCATAACAACCCCGTTTCATGCTCTCCGTAGCTCCATGCGACCACCATAAATGGTTTCTACCCATCAGCGTCAACGACTATCCTCAAACGTAGCAAAATAATTGATGATCTACGGGGTATATCCCTTATGGATTCCGAAGCACGATATCATAAACAGGTACCCTTGAAAGTTCCGAAAAATCACAAAAAAAAGGAGAAATCCCGGTCAAATGGCAGAATTACTGTAGAAACTTGGGAAACATGGAATTATTGTGTTTTATTGAAAAAGGACTTTCATAATCCGGTAACATACCTCCAAAAGCCTCAACCGATGCAGGGCGGCTCTTATCTCTTTCCGGTTCTTCTTTTCACTGGCTACAGAGAGGCAAGACTCCGGTTACCTTTTAACAAGCTTGCAGTAAACGGTGTAAAATTTTTTGATTATACCGCAGCAGCCATTTTCATCAACACTCTTTTCAACAACATAACCAATCTGAATTATGTCAAAAGCTGCTTTAATCGAGAAGATTGCCGAACAGGCCAATCTGAGCAAAATTGATGCCGATCGCGCCCTTAAAGCCTTTATCAGTGTCGTTTCAGAATCTTTAAAAGAGGGAGTTGATGTTCCCCTGGCAGGATTCGGAACATTCACCATTGTCGACAGGGCTGAGCGGGAAGGACGCAACCCCATGACTGGTGCCACCATCACCATTGCTGCAAAAAAAGTGGTTAAGTTTAAACCAGGGAAAGGCCTGAAAGATGAAATTGGCGGATAATCGTAATCCGTTGTTTCCTGCATTACCATGTAAGTCCACCACAGAACAGGGGTGGACTTTTTTTTACCTCCACTGATTCGCTATATTGATCCCTTGAAATCATTAACTCTCACGCAGCAGACTCTCATGAAACGTGGACCCGGAAAAAAACCGGACTGGCTGAAGATACGATTGACTGGCGGTGCATCGTTTGCGGCTACAAGGCAACTGCTCGACCGTCACAGCCTGCACACGGTCTGCCGGTCAGCGATGTGCCCGAACCTTCAGGAGTGCTGGTCACACGGGACGGCAACCTTCCTTTTGCTCGGCACTATCTGCACGCGGAGTTGCACCTTCTGCGCTGTTGGCAAGGCAGCAAACCCGCCAGCCCCCAACCCTCTTGAACCGGAAAAGATCGCGCTTGCGGTTCAGTCAATGCGTCTGAAACATGCAGTCCTGACCAGTGTTACCCGTGACGATCTCCATGACGGTGGCGCAGAACACTGGGTAAAAAGCATAAGGGCCATCCGTTCCCTCACCCCTGTGGTGACCATCGAATGCCTTATTCCTGATTTTCAGGGTAATGAAAAAGCCCTCGACCAAGTCATGGCGGAGGCTCCTGAAGTGCTGAATCACAACATTGAAACCGTTCCCTCCCTCTACGCAAAAGTTCGGCCACAGGCAAGCTACCGGGCATCGCTGGAGCTTTTAGAGCGGGCAAAGCAGCAGCACGGCCTGACCACAAAGTCAGGGTTGATGGTAGGAATGGGCGAAACTGCGGAGGAAATTGTGCTCTCGCTCAGCGACCTCGCTCGTCATGGCTGCGATATGGTGACCATCGGCCAGTATCTCCAACCCTCTGCCGCGCATCTTCCGGTCGAGCGCTACATCACCCCGGAGGAGTTTGAACACTACCGAAGCGTTGCCGAAAAAGCAGGATTTCGCAATGTACAATCCGGCCCTTTTGTCCGAAGCTCCTATCATGCCGAAGCATTGACAACCAAGCCGGAAACCGTTTTTTAACCCACTAAACCACCCCCGAGCCACATGGAACTCTCCGTACCGATGATGATTTATGCCTACTGGGCCTTTGCTTTTCTTGTTGGAATCCTCTTTTTCAAGAAAGATATCCTTGCCTTCAACCGTGAATTTGACAGCAGAAGAATCGCCCTTCTGGCAACCTCTCTCATCGTTGTTGCAATCAATGCCTGGGTCTACACCCACTCTACCACCGATGGCGGACGTGCGCTCGACCCCCTGACCGTTCTCGTCTTCACCATTGGCAACGGCATCGCCGAAACCTTCATGTTTTATGCAGTGTTCCGTCTTGGCAACGCTCTTGCCGGTCGCTTCACACAAAACTCCTGGGCACTTTTTATCACCGGCTTTCTCTTTTTTATCATCTACAGCGGCCTTATCCACGGTCTCTTCTGGATCAATATCCTGCCAGAGCATGTTGTACAGACAAGCCTCTACAAACCCTTTTTCATGCCAATTCAACTCTTGATTGCCGGCAGTTGGGCCCTCAGTTTTTTCTGGTATCGCGACATCAGAACCGTCATCTTCCTCCACGCACTGGTCGATTTGACCATGGTCTGCAACGTCCGGTTTTCACTCTTTAACTGAACACTTTTACCATGAAATCATTTAGCGGAACCGTTCTGGTTGTCGGAGCCACCGGCAGAACAGGCGTCTGGGTGGTCAAACGCCTGCAAAGCCACAACATCAAATACCACCTTTTTGTTCGTTCCGCGCCAAAGGCAATTGAGCTTTTCGGCCCTGAAATTATCGAGAGACTGAGCGTTGGATCCGTCGAAAATTCTGACGAGATCAAGGCTGCCCTGAGCCATGCTGACGGGGTGATCTGCACCATCGGCGGCAAGGTAACCGATCCTGAGGCACCGCCTCCATCGGCCATCGACCGTGACGGAGTAGCTCGAGTTGCGGCACTTGCCAAAGAGCGTGGCATCAAAAAATTCGTTCTCATCAGCTCTCTTGCAGTGACCAAACCAGAGCACCCAATGAACAAATATGGTCAGATACTCACCATGAAACTTGAGGGCGAAAATGAGCTTCGCCGACTTTACTCAGAAGCGGAATACTCATATACTATCCTTCGGCCAGGGGGACTTATTGACGGTCCACCGCTGATGCACACCCTTGTTTTTGATACCGGAGACAGAATCACTACCGGAATTATCGACCGAAGTGACGTCGCAGAAGCGGCCGTCATCTCCCTTTTTACCCCCGAAGCACACAATCTCACCTTCGAACTTATACAGTCTGAAGCAACCCCGCACTCCTCACTCAGCCCCTTTTTCAAGCTGACGCAATCCTGAATTTCCCCTTCGAAAAACAAGAGCCCCCTGGGAATCCGGTAAGAATAAACAGATTCCCAGGGGGCTTCACACGCGATTCCCGAGATTTTCAGAACGAGTTATTCATCATAACAAACATAAGGCATGTCATCGTTTTTTTCAACGAAAGCAATGAATATAAATAAATTTATAAACAATACTTTGCAACAATAAAAAGACAAAAGATAAACAAGAAACGAATACATACAACGAAAAATAACATCAATCTAACAAACAAAAGAAACAAAAAAACAACACATAAAAAAGGGAAATAACCAACAAAAAAAACAATACATAACAGAATTAAAAATATAATAAAAAATCGAATAACAAGAAAAAAATACCGATTAAAAGAAAATAAACCATTACAGGCAAGCTATAGAAAAATTTTATACAACATCATTTATACTCTTCCATTAAAAGCAGTTAAGTTGCAACAACGAACAAATACATTTAAGTAAAAACAGCACAATTCTAACCATACAAAACAAAAACAGAAACCATTGAAACACCACTATAAAATAAAAACAGAGTCACAAGTAAATATCAAACATTCGCTGTTCAGTGGACAGTCTTTTTTATGGGAAAAACATGATGATGAAACTCAACTCTACTCATCAACAATAAAATCAACACCACTTATTCTGTGTGAGATATCAGATCATGAATTTGAAATTCATTCTACAGAGAACTCTGTTAATGAAGTACCATTACCGGAGTTTATTCGCCAATACTTTACGCTTGATATCAACAGTGAACTCGCATTTCCTGAAAATTTCAGCCGATTGTATCCGGAGCTGTGGCAACTCCTTGCGCCCTATTTTTCATTGCGCATCATGAGGCAGGATCCGTTCGAAACCATGATCTCGTTTATGTGTGCCCAGGGTATCGGAATGCACCTGATCAGAAAACAGATTACAATGCTTCGCCAAAACTATGGTGAAGTGAGGAGTGTTCTGTTCCGTGGCAAGGAGGTGGTGCTGCACCACTTCCCCGCTCCTGAAAAACTTGCTGCTGCCGACCCTGCTCTGCTCAGCCGTTGCACCAACAATAATCGCATCAGGGCTCGCAATATTATTCTTGCGGCCCGAGGTGTTGCAGAAGGGAGGATTGATCTTGATGCCCTTTGCAACCCGGCACTCCCCCTCTCAGAAGTGCGCAACACACTCTGTCAACATGGGGGGATCGGTTATAAAATTGCGGACTGTATTGCGCTCTTCGGTCTCGGACGTTTTGAGGCATTCCCTATCGACACTCATGTCAAACAATACCTCGGAGAGTGGTTCAACAGCGCAACCGCCCGTCGCCCGCTGAACCCGACCAGCTACCTTGCCCTCGACAAAGAGGCCCGTACTTTTTTGAACCCGGAGCTTGCAGGC
>CAIXCO010000187.1 GCA_903917955.1 uncultured Chlorobiaceae bacterium
AGATCGCCTGGATGATGGTTTCACGCAGCAGCATAAGCCCTCCTATTCATAACGCAGCGAGTCAGCCGGATCGAGCTTTGAGGCTGTAACAGCCGGAGCAAGGCCGGAGATGATTCCCGTGATAACGGAAACGGCAAGACTTGCAATGACAAGATCAGGGGAGAACTGTATCGGAAAATCGGGCACTATTTTTTCGATGGCAACGGTGATGAAGAGGGCGATGGCGAGGCCAACTGCACCTCCGATGAGGCATATCATAATCGATTCGATGAGAAATTGCAGGAGAATGGTTCGGCGTCTGGCACCAAGGGCCTTGCGCAGTCCAATCTCCCTGGTTCGCTCCTTCACGCTCACAAAGGTGATGTTCATGATGCCGATAGCTCCGACAAAGAGCGACATGCCGGTAATGAATATACCCGCGATGGCAATGCCGTTTTTGATGGGGTCAAGCTGGCTTTTGAAGGCTTTCTGTTCATTGATGGAGAAGTCCTCCTCTTTTCCTGGCGCAAGACGCCGGATTCTTCTCATCAGCCCAAGCAACTCCTCCTTGGCCTCTGCAACGCGCTCCTGATGCTTGATTTTCACCCGCATGGTGATGAACATGTTTTTTCCGTAGATCTTCTCAAAGGCTCCAAGAGGCATGATAATCTGGTTGTCAAAGCTGAAAAGGCCAAGAAACTTTCCCTGTTTTCTGAAGATTCCAATAATGCGAAATGTGCGGTTTTTGATCTGGAGGGATTTTCCGAGAGCTGGTTCATTGGGAAAGAGTCCGGCTGCGATATCGTCTCCAATGGCACAGACCATTGCGCTGCCTGCAGATTCTCCGGGAGTAAAAAAGCGACCGGCAGAGAGGTTACCGGATGCGGTCTGCAGGTAGTCATGGTTGGTTCCGAGAGAAAAGACCTGTTCAAGGTTCCGTTCGCGGTATTTTGCCGATGCCTGATAGGTTGACATCTGCGGAACCGCGATGAGCAGCTCAGAGTGCTGATTATCGGCAATAATGCGGTTGAGCTGGGCCGCATACTCTGTTTTCAGGTCAGGGCGGTTGCGGTATCTCCACCATTGCCCCATCGTGCTCCACGATGATTTCTGGACATAGATCACGTCGTAGCCAAGCATAGCAAGGCTCTTGTCGAACCCCCGGTCGATGCCGTTGATTGCCGTACCCATCATGGTAATGGCAACAATGCCGATAATGACTCCGAGCGCGGTAAGAAACGATCGTATCTTGTTCGCCCTGATCTGGAAGAGTGCCATTTTCAGGCTCTCGCTGGTTTCATAGCGGAACTGTCGCCAGGTACTGTTCATTGGCTGTTGTCGCTTTCGATTTTTCCGTCACGGAGACGGATGAGACGACGGGTATAGCGTGCAATATCCTCTTCATGCGTAATGAGGATGATGGTATTGCCCGCTTCGGAGAGCGATCCGAAGATGTTCATGATGTCGCGGCTGGTCGCGGTATCGAGGTTGCCTGTAGGCTCGTCGGCTAGAATGATTGAGGGTTTGTTGATGAGTGCCCTTGCAATGGCTACCCGTTGAATCTGGCCTCCGGAAAGTTCGGAGGGTTTGTGCGTGATGCGGTCACCAAGTCCTACCTTCACAAGCGCTGCGGCGGCACGCTCTTCCCGCTCCTCAGGAGATACGCCAGCATAGATCAGCGGCAGTTCTACATTGCGCAGGCAGTTAAGTCGGGGGAGCAGGTTGAAGGTCTGAAAAACAAAGCCGATCTCCCGGTTTCTGATACGGGCAAGTTCATCGTCATCCATTTCAGCCACATTTTGGCCGTTAAGCTCATAGCTGCCGGAGGAGGGTGTATCAAGGCAGCCGATAATGTTCATGAGGGTTGATTTTCCGCTGCCGGACGGGCCCATGATTGCTGCATAGTCGTTCAGTTTGAACTCAAGGTTGATAGAGTCAAGCGCATGGACAACCTGATCGCCCATCTCATAGAATTTGCAGAGCGACTGCATGGTGATGACATTCGATTGTTTATCCATGCTATTGTTGAGGCGGTTTGACCATGCAGCCATTAGTAAGCTTGCTGGTGATGGCGGTATAACTTCCTGAAACAACCTCTTCTCCTTTTTTGAGCCCGGCGGTGACCACGATATGGGTATTGTCGGTTGTTCCTGTTTTGACTGGCCGGAACCATGCTTTCCCTCCTTTGACAACAAAAACTCCCTGCTCGCTTTCGGCAGCTTTTCCTGTCGGGGCAATGGTTACCATCTCACTCTCACCCTGCTTTTCGGTGTTGGAGCCACCTCGTATCGTGACGCTTTGAATGGGGACGACAAGAGCGTTTTGTACCCGCTGCGACTCAATATCCGCTGTTGCGCTCATGCCGGGCTTCAGCAGGCGGTCATGGTTGAAGATGCGGATCTTGACTGAAAAGTTGGTCACCTCTTCCTGTGTTCCAGCAGCTTTTGAGATGGCCGAATTGGAAATTTCATGCACCACACCTTTAAAAATGCGATCACCGTAAGCATCAACCGTGATTGAAACGGGGTTGCCCGTCTTTACATTGACGATGTCATTTTCGTTAACCTCTACTTGAACCTGCATACTGTCAAGGTTTGCGAGTCGCAGTACCTCAGTGCCGGGAAACTGGCCTGTGCCGACAACACGCTCACCCGGCTTGCTGTTCAGGGCGATGATAGTACCGTTTATCGGTGCACGAACAATGGTTTTTTTCATTCTCTCCTGATTCTGGTCGAGCAGGCTTTTGTTCTGTTGTATGGTATAGATCGATGCCCGGTAGCTTGCCTGTGCCGCATCTGCATTGGCTTTTGAAGCGATGAAATCGGACTGGGAGATCAGTTTTTCCTTGTACAGCAGTGATGCCTTGCGGAAATCATCTTCCGCCTTGAGCTTTCTGGCCAGTGTTTCCATGCTTTGCGATTTGGCTGCATTAAGCTGGGCAAGGCTCTGATCTACCTGATTGATGTAGATGTCGGGCTGGATTTTAAAGAGGAGATCTCCCTTCTGAACGCTTTGGCCATCCTTGATGGGTAATTCGATAATCTCTCCAGAGACATCGGGCGACATGGCGACAACAAGTGCTGGCTGAATTTTGCCTGTAGCCGTGACCACATGAACAACCTCTTTGACAAACACTTTTTCGGTTGTTACCTCAACGGGTTTTTCGCGGAACTGGAGAAATGCAAAGAGCAACCCTCCTGCAATCAGAAGTGCGGCAATGGCAAGTATTGTTGTTTTTCGTTTCAGCAAATTTTTTTGTTTACTCATTTGACTGGTAGAGGGGGTTCTGGTTGGGATGGTATGGCGTCATTGCCGGATGCAAAATCAAGCACACTTTTCTGCAGCGCGAGATTATAGGTGGCCTGTGAGAGGTTGGATCGGGCACTGAAAAGAGAGCTTCGTGCAGAGCTGAGTTCGATAAAACCTGCTGTTCCAAGTTCATATTTTCTTTTGATGCCGTCAAAAGCCGAGTTTGCAGCTTTCAGGCTGATTTTTGCGGTTTCTATCTGCATGAGTGCGGAGTTGTACTCTCCTGCCGCTTCGTATATATCAATGAGAATATTGTTTTTCAGATCTTCGTAATCATACTGCAGGTTTCTATGGTTGATTTTGGAGGATTCTACATTGTAGCGGGTCTGGAATCCATCAAAAATTGTCCAATTAAGGTTGAGTGCAATCGAGTATCCGATTGAGTTTTCAAGTTGATCCTGAAAAGGCGGCCAGGGGAGAGCGCCTGTGCTCTCGTGAAGGTATTCGATACCTCTGGTGCTGACGTTGAAGGTTACGTCAAGCTTCGGGTAAAACGTCGCCCTCGACTGGGTAAGCTGCCATTTTGACGCTCTCACTTCAAACTCTTTGCCTTTAAGGTCGCTGCGCCGTTGAAAGGCAAGCCGAGCAAGAGTGTCGGGATCGGGTTTTGCCAAAAGCGGATTATTGAGGTTGTCGGGGAGAGGCTCAAGGCTGAATTTTGTCAAGGGGTTAATTTGTATGCGGCGCACCAGTTCAAGCTGGCTCTTTTGCATGCGAGTTTCCGCCTTGATGACCGATAGAGCGCTTTCGGCTGCGTCAGCCTGCTGCTGGTCACGGTCAATCATTGATTTCAGGCCAATTTGAAACTGCCGGTCGGTTAGGGTCAGTTGATTTTGGGCCAGAAGGAGGTTTTCGCGGGCAATGGCAAGAAGTTCCTGGTTCAGAAGTACCTGATAATAGGCCTGGGTAACGTCGAAGGCTATGGTCTGCAGTGCCCTCGAAAGGGTGTATTTGGCAGCATCTTCTTTATTCAGAGCTGCATGCAGGGAAGCGTAATCGTTGAATCCATTGAAAAGATTCAGGGTGGTCGTTAGTGTCAGATCGACTGACTCACTCTTTGTTTTTAAGTTTGTTATTGCAGTTTCTGTGTAGTTCGGCGTAGAGGTACGGTCAAGGGTATAGGGGGAATAGCTTGCTGATGTTGAAAGTCGGGGAAGAAAGTTGCCATAGTTTTTCAGCACATCGGCCCCCTGAAGCTTCAGGGCGCTTTCAGCTTTTCTGACTGAAGTGGAGTTCTTGAGTGCGATCTCAATGCAGCGATCCAGAGAGTATCTCTTTTCTGCGTTTTCAGAGCCTCGGCCGATTGAGGGCGAAGCCAGAAAAAACAGAGCAATGCAGAACGATGAAAAAAATTTGAAAACCAAAATAAGATACCTTTAACCGTTTGAAATCTGATTCGTTACCATTCGTACTATTGATGTACTCCAGTTTATAATATAAATTTCAGTCAAATCGTTTCATGTGCGGGCTCAGTGTTTACTTGTGAACTCAAAGCTGCTCAAGGAGCGAGTCGATCTCCTGCTGGTAGTGTTCAGCGTTTTGCGGTTTCAGTTTGATAAGGTGCGTGTAAATTTTTATCGCTTTCTTGTAGGCACCCTGTGCCGTGAAGAGGCAGGCAAGAGTTTCAGTGGGTACCGCAATGGTTATATCGTCGGAAAAAGGTTGTTTTTGCTCAAGAATTGAGGTTGGGTCAGCATTTTCCGTTGTTATTGCTGGTTCAAATTTCATCAGCGCCGCCGTCAGTTTTTCAAGCTCATCGATGACGGGGTCGAACACGGGGGAGGGGGCGGCCACCACCTCCGTCTCGGTTGACGATTGAAGCTCAATGAGCTCTTGCCAGGCGACCTGGTTTGCTGGAGCTATGGTGCAGCATTTTCGGAAATATTCTCCGGCAAGAGTGTGGTGCCGAAGTCCTTTGTGCGCTTTTGCATAGAGCAGGTGAAAAAGATAGGAGTCCGCAAATTGCCCGGAGAATGGATCGAGCTTTTCGATGCCGGACTGGTATCTTCCTTTCGAGATGTCGAGCGAAACTTCTGCAAAAAAGAGGTATGGTTCACTGATCATGATCGTACGCTTTCCAGTGCAAGCTGAAGCAGGCGCTCTACAAGTTCCGGAAAAGGGGTACCGCTTGCTTCCATGAGTCGCGGATACATGCTGATGTCGGTGAAGCCGGGAATGGTATTGACCTCGTTGAGGACAATGCTTCCGGTCTTTTCGTCAACAAAAAAATCTATTCTCGACATGCCCCGGCACCCCAGGGCCTTGTACGCTTTCAGGGCTGCGCTTCTTACCTCTTCCTGCATTTCGCACGGAATGCGCGCGGGGATAAAAAGTTTTGCGCTGTTGTGAATATATTTGTCCTCATAGTCATAGAAGTCGCTGCCAGGTTCTATTTCGCCGCATACCGAAACTTCCGGTTGCTCATTGCCAAGCACAGCAACCTCAATCTCCCTGCCACTGATCGCTTTTTCGATCAGTACTTTTGTGTCGAGTGAGCAGGCGCTTTTGAGGGCTGAAGGGAGCTCGGTGCCATGATGCACCTTTGAGATACCTATTGATGAGCCGAGATTTGCCGGTTTAACAAAAAACGGGTATTCGAACTGCTGCTCAATCATGGAGTGAACGCTCTCCGGGTCGGCATGGTAATCGGCGCTGAAGAGTGTGATGGAGGGTGCAACCGCAAGACCTGCATTGGCCACGCAAAGTTTGGTGAGCGCCTTGTCCATCGTAAGTGCCGAGGCCAGAACGCCGCATCCTGTGTAGGGAACGGCGCAGGTATCCAGAAATCCCTGGACACGGCCATCTTCGCCGTATGTTCCATGAAGCGTGAGAAATGCTACATCAATTTGGGCATTCGTGAAATCAAGGTCGAAAGGCTTCTGGGCGGCCTGTTGCACCATCTCACGGAGGGTTGCGCTTGTTGCTTCAAGTGAAGAGTTTCTCAAGAGAGCTGAGAGGTTAAAATTCAGGATATCCTGCGCAATCCCGTCACAGAGCCACTGCCCCTCGTGCGTGATGTAGAGGGGGATCACCTTGTAGCGCTCGGTGCTGATATTTGCGGCTATTGATTTTGCTGAGATAATCGATATTTCGTGTTCGCTTGACTTGCCTCCAAAAATGAGAGCAACAGTTATACGTGGCATGAGTATTGTGATGACAATTGGCAAGGTGATGGTATTTTGTTGCAAAATACCCCTCTCACAGGAGACAAACAATGTAACAGGGTAAAAATAATTATTATCTTGCCTCGAAGTTGTAATTGCATTGTGCCGCTACGCTTTTGCAAGCGCTTCGTAGAAATTGATTCAGTAAAAGAAATTAAGGTACTGTGATAAAAAATACCGCAAAAACATCTCGGAATTACGGTATGTTTTTTTGCTGAACGCAGGGAGTACCCGGAAGGAGTTGTACAATGGTGAATACTTTTTTCTCAAAGGTTTATTGTCTCGACTCAGGCTTCCATACCGGTGAAGAGAATATGGCCTTTGACCGGCAGTTGATGGCTGCATTTCTTGATGGCAGGTTTCAGCAGTGCTATGGCCACGACAGTTGCCTCTGGCGCTTTTATGGCTGGCACCCTCATGCTGTTACCGTGGGGTATAATCAGGATATTTCAGGTATTGACCTGCTCAAATGCCGTTCTGAGGGTATTGACGTTGTCAGAAGGCCTACCGGTGGCAGGGCAGTTTTTCATGCAGAGGAATTTACCTACAGCTTTTTTGCAGAGTCTCTGGCACAAAACTCCGATCTGTACCGTATGGTGCACGAAGTTATCCAGCTTGCTCTCGAAACTCTTGGTATTCATGCGGGCTTTTGCCGCTCCACCCTTTCCCGTCATCAGGGTGATGCTGCGTCCAGAGCGGTTAGTTGTTTTACCGCATCGGCCCGTTATGAGCTTCAGGTAGACGGACGGAAACTGGTTGGTTCTGCACAACGCCGGAGCCACAATATTCTTTTGCAGCATGGATCACTTCCACTCTCGGCGCGACACAAAGAGCTTTGCTCCCTCATGACGCTTTCTGGCGAGAAGGCTTTCGAAGAGATTGTGGATGAAATGGAGCGGAAAACCACCTCTCTTGAGGAGATTCTCGGCTACATTCCCGACTATGCCGATCTCAGTGCGTTGATGCGCTCAGCGGCAGGGAAGCTGCATGGCGTCGAAACCGTGGAGCTTTCTCTGTGCGATTTGCAGGATATTTTGGAAGATCAGGAACATTTAATCCATTAAGAAGTAGTCATTATGAACAGAAGTGCCCAGCAGA
>CAIXCO010000188.1 GCA_903917955.1 uncultured Chlorobiaceae bacterium
ATCAAGCGCTTTGTGGCATGGTACCGTGACTATTATTCGATTTCGCTGTAATGCTACGAAATTGAAAGAATCTCCTCTTCGAGCAACTGCTGGTTATAGAGTTCGGCGTAGAGGTGTTGCTCGGCGATCAGCTCTTCGTGGGTGCCGCTTTCAACAATGGCGCCCTCTTTGAGAACCACAATGTGGTCGCAGTTTTTTACCGTTGAAATTCTGTGGCTGATGAGCAGGATGGTGGTGTCAGGCAGCTTTTGCAGGAGCGCCTCAAAAATGCGTGCTTCGGTGTCGGTATCAACGGCTGAAAGGGCGTCGTCGAGCACGAGGAGGCGGGGCTTCCAGGCAATGGCCCGGGCAATGCAGGCCCTCTGCTTTTGGCCGCCGGAGAGGTTGATTCCTTTTTCGCCAAGCATGGTTTCAAAGCCGTCAGGGAAATCCTCAACATCGTCATGCAGCATGGCAATGCGGCTCGCTTCAATCACCGCATCGGCCTCTTCGTCACGGCTCCCCCAGTTGATGTTGTGGGCGATGGTGTCGGAAAAGAGAAAGTTGACCTGGGGAACAAAGCCGATGAACTCCCGCAGGGTTTTGAGCGGAAAGCTTCGGATGTTGCGGCCATCAAGCAGGATCTCCCCGTCGATTGCCTCGTAGAGTCTTGGAATCAGGTTGACCAGTGTGGTTTTGCCCGATCCTGTTGCACCGACGATGGCCACTTTTGAGCCTGCGGCAATATCGAGCGTGATGCTCTTCAGAACAGGATTTTTTTCCCGTCCGGGGTAGTGAAAGCGCACATTGCGGAAAGAGAGAACTCCGCTGAAACTTTTTTCGGGAATCTCATTCTCGTTTTCCTCAATATCGGGCCTGGCATTGAAAATTTCATTCAGTCGAACCTGGGCGGAGGCGGCTCTCTGCACAATGCTTGTGACCCAGCCGATGGAGATAATGGGCCAGCTCAGCATGGAGACATAGACGATAAATTGTGCAATTCCCCCGACGCTCATGCTTCCATTGACGGCGTTTATTCCGCCGACCCAGACAACCGGGAGAAGCGAGAAAGCGGTCATGGAGGTCAGAAAGGCAAAAAAGAGCGCCTGAAGTTTTCCCAAAGAGAGGTTTTTGCGATAGTACTCTTTGTTGAGAATATCGAAGCGGTTGATTTCGAACGATTCTCGGGTATAGCTCTTTACCACCCGGATGCCTGAGAGGTTTTCCTGCACCAGATTGGTTATTGCGGCGTAGCTCTCCTGAATGCTTTTCGACCGTTTTTGCATGGAGCTGCCGATTTTATAGACCGAGTAACTTAAAAACGGGGCGGGTAGCAGGGCAAAGAGGGTCAGTTTCGGGGAGATGGCCACCATGGCAATCAGCGCAAAAAAGAGCCGGAAGAAAGTGTTGAGTGAGTACATGATGCCGGGTCCGAGGAACTCCCTTATGGCATTGAGGTCATTGGTACCTCTTGAAATAAGGTCGCCGGTTGTGGTGGTATTGTAAAAACGGCGGGGAAGTTTTTGTAGATGCTGGTAATAGTCGTTTTTAAGGTCATATTCAATATGCCGTGAAGCCACAATAATATTCTGGCGCACAAGAAAGAGAAAAAAACCGCTCAGAAGGGCGAAGAGAAAGTAGAGGCCGGTGTCGAGGAGAACGTCGGACAATTCGAAATGCCGATTCATGGTGTCGATGGCGCGTCCGATATAGTTTGGCGCGATAACGGCAAAAAGGTTGGTCAGAATGATAAAGAGAAAGCCTGACCAGAGATTTTTTTTATACCTTAAGAGATAAGGTTTAAGGCTGAGAAGATTTTTCATCCGTCATAAATTTTTGAAGTGACGGTAGTAATGTATAATAAGAACAGGGAAAACAAAACTTCACCCTTACTTCAGCTCTCTTATGGCATTTGATGCAGCAAAAAACTACTACTCAATTGGCGAGGTTACCAAAATCGTCGGTGTTCCAGCCTATCTGCTTCGGTACTGGGAAGGCTTTTTCACGGAACTGACTCCGGCAAGAGACACCAAGGGGAACCGACGCTATACCAATCGCGATATTGCTCTTGTGCTCAATATCAAGGAGCTGGTCTATGAAAAAGGGTACAAGCTCGGCAAAGCGAGTGAAATTGTCAGGGGAGTGCTTAAAAGCAGTGGTACTGATCAAAAAACCACTGAAATCCTCAAACTGCAGAAACAGATCGGCCACGAAAAGAATCGCCACGGAGTGGTTGATGAGCGGCGGATAGTGCTTTTGAAAGAGATTAAAGAGGAGATCGAGGATATCTTGCAGTTGATGGGGTGAAAAGAGAAAAACCGGCTCTTTACCGGTTTTTCTGCTCTCATTATTTTGGTTGCTTACTGAGCGTAAAGCACTTCAAACTGTCCGGTACCACCCTTGCAGACATGCTCGACCCAGCGGCCATAAGCGCCACCGCTCCAGCGATACTCTTCAAGGTTCTGTGAACGGAACTGGGGAGCCGCATAGCGGACTTTGTATCCCTTTGGAAGAACAATTTTCAACTGGGCATCGACGGTAAAGTCGTTCAGTTTTCCTACCATGCCGTGGTGTACAAGCGGAATGAGGGGATGGTTCAAAATTCTGCGCAGACCACCGCCAGCATCAACCGATACGCCAGGGAAGTCGCCATCAACCTTCACTTCAATACCTTGTGAGTCGGAACGGAATCCAGCCTCTACCGATGCAGGTCTGTTCAGCTTGTCTGCCGGGAAGAGTTCTGCCCAGCGTGCAATGGAGTCAACAATACCTGAGCCGCCATGTGAGAAGCGCCATCTCGTCACACCAACCGGTCCTTTGTCGCCACTTTCGGTACCGATGCTGTTGACCTCGATTTTTGAAATTCTCTGTCCGCCTTCATTCAGTGCCGTAAAGGCCGGGCCGATAAACCAGAATTCGCGAATCCAGTCATTGAATGCGCCGTTCGACTGCAATGACTGCAGGGTACCTTCCCATGTGTCGATAACATCAGGATTGTCGAGCGGAACTTTCATGATAATGTCATGGAACTGACGACCCTGCATGTAGATAGGGTTCGGTACATTTCTTTTGACTGCGTCTGAACGGTAGTAGAAGAGATTGACAACGGAGCCTTCAAAGGAGAACGAGTGTGAGAAGTCGCCTACGGTAACCGAGCCTTCACCGACGCAGATTCTTCTCTCCTTGGTCTCGTTGGCAATGTCAGCCTCTACAACCAGCTTGCTTTTTGTGCTGTCTACAATTGACTCAATAACTGCCGAAAACCTTACGAACCCTTGGTCGAGAGGCTTTACGTTGATCTTGATGTTACAGTCAGCCGGTAAAAGGGGAAGCGCCGGGGGGACGTTAACCTTTGCCCTGCATTTTACCTTGCCCCACGAGCTTGAACCGCCCTCAAGTACGATCTCATAATCTGAGTGCGCGGTAGTGGTGTCTTTTGTGCCGAAAAGAGCCATAATGAGTTCTCCTTTTTCTAATGGCGTTGAAATTGGATATTTTCAGGAAATGTCACAGAAACTATTCCTGTTAAGTAACAGATTGGAAGAAATTTAAAGAATAAAAATCAATAAATAAAGTAAAATATGTTTTGAGTCATTATCTCTTTGCCTGAAATGCCGTTTAGTCCCGATAGTTCAGTGCTGAATGTGTGCTTTTTTGATTTTTTTGCGTCAATTGATAACCATTTTGTTGTTTTGATGAGCCATTTATCCCGGACAATTCACCAACTGAGTCACTCCCGTTACGCAGCCCCTCTTTTGAGCGGCGCTCTTCTTGGCCTCTCGTTTCCCTCTTATCCCTTTATCCGCCTTGAAATAATCGCCTGGGTCGCTCTTGTGCCGCTGCTCATCTCCCTTCGCACGGTGGAAAAACCGGGGGAGCTTTTTCGCCGGATCTATCTTACGATGTTTCTTTTTTGTATGATCAGCCTCTGGTGGGTGAGTTTGGCAACATTCCCTGGAGGAGTGTTGACCATTGTGGCGCAGGCATTTTTTCTCACTGTACCCCTGTTTGCCTTTTTTGCACTCAAAAAAATGGCCGGTTATCGGTTTGCCCTCTTTTCGCTCCCTTTTGTCTGGGTAGCATGGGAGTGGGCCTATATGCAGCAGGATCTTTCGCTTGGATGGCTGACCCTCGGTAATTCACAGGCCAATTTGAACCTTATGATTCAGTATGCCGATCTCGTCGGGGTATGGGGAGTCAGTTTTTGGCTTCTCTGGTTCAATGTGCTGGTTGTACTCTCGTTGATTGGCAGCAAAAAGGAGGCGACAGGCTCTCTTGCCATTATGGCCCTCATGGTTGCGGCTCCACTGCTCTATGCAACAGTGCTCCTCTCCCGGGAAGAGGGGGCGGCTGAAAAAGAGTCGGGGCTTAGGGTAACGCTTGTTCAGCCCGACATCAACCCTCATGAAAAGTGGGTAGCGTATAACAGCGTCGAGATTATGGAGCGATATTATCGTATGACCGGCAAGGCTGTTCGTGAAAACCGGCCCGAGCTGGTAATATGGCCTGAAACCGCGATTCCATTTTCTATTCTTGACACCGCCTACGCTTCTGATCTACGGTTGTTGCACTTTGCTTTGCAACAGTGGAATACCGCCCTCTTGACCGGGTTTATTGATGTCGCCAGTGAGCCTAATCACCCTTTTGAGAGCTATAACGCTTCGATGCTGCTTGAACCGGGCAGCGGGGTGCCCCAGATCTATCACAAAATGCGTCTTGTTCCCTTTGCCGAGCGGGTGCCCTACATCGACTCTTTTCCCTGGCTGGGTACTTTGACCTTTTCCCTTTCAGGTATCAGGGGGTGGGGGAAGGGGCACGACGCCTCCGTCATGGAATTTTCCTCTCCAAGGCATGGAAAGGTTGTTCTCGCCAATATTATCTGCTATGAGTCCATTTTTCCCACTCTTGTTTCGGAGTTTGTCCGTAAAGGGGCGAAGCTTTTGACACTTGTAACCAATGATGGCTGGTATGGAACCTCATACGGGCCTTATCAGCATCTGGCCATTGGCCGAATGCGCTGTATCGAAAATCGCCGTGCAATGGCGCGGTGTGCCAATACTGGCCTCACGGTTGTGCTCGATAAATTTGGGAGAACCATTGCAGAGGTGCCCTGGTGGCAGAAGGAGTGTTTGACGGCCGAGGTGCCGCTTGAAAGCCGCATGACCTTTTATACCGCGCACCCCGATCTTCTGCCGAAAATAGCGGCGGCTCTCTCAGCACTTTTCTTTGTTGTAGCTTTTATAAAGAGTCGGAGAGGGGAGAGTGCGTTGTAATCATGCTGCGCCTACAATCCGTAAGCTTTAATTTTGCGGTAGAGGGTTCGTTCTGTAATGCCGAGAGCGAGGGCTGTTTTTCGCTTGTTTCCGTCATACGCAACGAGCGCTTCGGCAATGGATTTCTTTTCTATATCATCGAGTGAGTGGAGCATCTCTTCGGTGGGTGCGGGGTTTCCGTTTCCCTTGAAAGAGGGATTCAATGCGGTCGTGAAGGCAGGAATCGTTGCCGAGGTATCGGGCAGAAGCAGCGGGGTAAGCGCTCTGGTTTGAACGAGGTGTTGAAGGAGTTGACGGATATCGCTCACCTCCTGGCGAAGCTGGATAATTGAGCTGTAGATGACCTGAAGCTCATTTTTTTCAGACCTGGCAGGATCATGAACAAGGCTTTTGTACCTGTTTCGCTGCACAAGATGCCGTTCAAGGATTTCCGGAGTGATATATTTTCCTTTTTCAAGCACAAGCAGCGACTCTATAAGATTTCTAAGCTCGCGGACGTTGCCTGGCCAGGGATAGCGCATCAGCATCTCCACAGCATCAGGACTGAATCCTTCAAAGAGGATTTTGTGTTTCTGTTCAAACTCACGAACAAACGTTTCGGCAAGCAGAAGAATGTCTCTTCCTCTCTCCCTCAGTGGCGGAATCTGGATTTCAACACTGCGCAAACGGTAAAAGAGATCCTCTCGAAAGTTTTTTTCAGCAACAGCCTGGTACATGTTTTTGTTTGTAGCAGCAATGATGCGAGCATCAGAGTAGATCGTTTCCGATGAGCCGACCCGCTGAAACTCTCCGGTCTCAATAACGCGGAGAAATTTTACCTGGGTTTCAAGAGGCATCTCACCGATTTCATCCAGAAAAATGGTGCCCCGGTCGGCGCTTTCAAAGTACCCCTTTCTGCTTTGCACCGCTCCGGTAAAGGCCCCTTTTTCGTGACCGAAGAGTTCCGATTCGAGAATGCCGGAGGGAATGGCGCCACAATTGACCGGAATAAAGTTTTTATCAGCCCGCAGGCTGTTTGCATGAATAAAGCGTGCCAGCACATCTTTGCCCGACCCTGTCTCTCCGATGATCAATACCGTAATATCGGTTCCAGCAACCTGGAGAGCAAGTTGCTTGAGCTGGGAGATCAGCACAGATTGTCCGACGATGGTGCTCTCTGGTTTCATCAGCTTTTTTTCTCTTTGGTTCAACGCTGCTCCACTTTGGCGGGAACAATAATTGCGATAAACGGTATTTTTTTTACAATATCAACAACATCTTCTTTTGATGAGTAATTATTTTTCGAAATTACTTTATAGAACTCGCCCTGCTTGATGGTTTTTGCTGGTTCGTAAAGAGATACTTTTTGGGCAAGTGCTTCCGCATTCTCTTTACTCGCGAAGTTTCCGAATTGCACCGTAAAGCTACTTTTATATACAACAGGCGGTTCCTGTTTCGATTTCGCAGGCAATTGTGCCGGGAGGGGTATGGTATTCCGCTGTGCTTTATCCGGCAAAGGAGTCCGTGATGCGACGGTTTCACTCTTTGGCTTTTTTTGCAAAGGTGGTATTGGAGGCAGTGAGTCTCTTTTTGGCTTCTCCAGTAAAGGAGTCCGTGATGCGACGGTTTCACTCTTTGGTTTCTTCGCAATAGGCGCGAGCTGCTGCTTTGTGGTGTCCTGTACCTCTGCGATTTTCGGCTTTGCTTGTGGTAGAGGTCGTGAAAGTTTTGGAGGCGTGATGGTGCCGTAGAGCGCCCGACTGTAGGCGGCTATTCGTGCGGCGCTGAGCGTATTGAGCAAAGGATCAGGATACTCTTTTAACTGCTTCTGGAAGAGCTCTATCGCCTCTGATCCACTTTCACACAAAAGTGCGTCAACCACGGCTCTTTCAGAAGGGAGTGTGATGTTTTGCCGAATATTTTCAAGCAAATAAACCTTATCTTCATCCACGTATTGCCCTATCTCACGGGCATAGGAACGCTCAGCCGCTGAAGAGAGGATCGGTGGCGAGAAGAGTGCAATTGAGAGTGCAATGCACAGTGTTGCAGCGCTTTTGCGAAGGTAAAACACCCTTTTTTCAGAAAGCATGACGGTGCAGTTTATTCTTGTTCAGTGTTTCCTGCGGAATTTTCATCTCCCTGAATATGCCAATTTTTTTCATATAATATCAATTGCATTCTATGTATACCCTCTCTTTGAAAGCTTTTGCGAAAATTAATCTTGGCCTTCTCATCACTGGCAAGCGCCAGGACGGCTATCACACGCTTGAGACCATCTTTGCGCCAATTAACTGGTATGACACCATCGAATTCAGCGACTCAGATGCGATTTCGATGAGTTGTTCCAATAATACTCTTCCGGTGGACGACAACAACCTCTGTATCAAGGCCGCCAAATCTTTGCAGCAGTTTGCCGGAACCAGAAAGGGCGTAGCGATGAACCTTCACAAGCAGGTGCCTTTTGGTGCGGGGCTTGGAGGTGGAAGCAGCGACGCAGCAACGGTACTCAGGGTACTCAATGAGCTCTGGCAGCTTAATGTTTCACCAACCGAACTGCACGCTCTTGCCGTAAAGCTTGGTGCCGATGTTCCCTATTTTCTTGCCATCAAAGGGCTCGCCTACGCGCAAGGTATTGGAGATGATCTCGATGATCTCGGTCTCACCCTTCCTTATTTTATTGTAACCGTTTTTCCTGAAGAGCATATTGCAACTCTCTGGGCATATAAAAATTTTTATCCGCGATTTGACCGCGAGCATCCAGACCTTAAAAAACTTGTTTCAGAACTTTGCCTGTCCGGAAAAAAGGAGAGTCTGGCACTTTTTGAAAATGATTTTGAGCCTGCGGTATTTGATTATCTCCCCGTCGTTCGCCAGGTTAAATCTACACTGCTTGAAGCGGGGAGTATTTTTGCATCACTTTCCGGCAGCGGTTCAGCCGTTTTCGGTCTTTTTGAAAAGGAGGATGATGCAGAGACAGCCATGAATAGCCTGCCTGAAACGTATCGAAAAAGTTTGACTCGGCCAGGATTTTCAATGGAGCAATAATAAAAAAAACCTCAAGCAGTTGAGAATTAGTATCACTCTTATCGCTCATTTTGCTGCTTGAGGTTGTCGGGGACTTTGTAGAGAAAAATAAAAGGAAAGGAATTCCTTATTTATTCTGGTATCCGGTACAATTCTACACTTTCGCCTTCACTTTCAATTGCCTTTACCCACTGTGGTTTAGGGCCTCTGCCTACCCAGTACTCATTCTCACTCTTTCTGTACTTGATGGGAGATGGGGTTCTCTGTCCAGCTTTAACTGCTTTTCCCCTTCTCTCAAGTTCCTCTGAGGAGATATTGTAGGTGACCATTTTTACCTTGATATCATCAATGACTGCTCTGCGCTCTACGTTGATGATCTCTTGAGCCTGCTTCTGAAGCTCAGCTATCTGAGTCTGAATTTGTGTAAGTGTGGACATGATTGCTTCTGGTAATTAATGTGATTTAACCGATTGACACATGGTCAATTTAAAATAAATTTTTATTTCTTCCTATTCCAAAATAATACATGACGGTTTATCTTGTTTATTGTTGTGAGCTGCAATAATAGTACAGGGTCTGCCGTGGCGAAATATTGAAAAATTTTGTAACCGTTTTGAGTTTCCTTGAGGCGGAATTGAATAGTTTTGTGCCGTTGGTTGATTGCCGTAACAACCACATTGAACAACTGCACAATTCTTTTTGGGTGAGCCAGAAGGTACCAGTGATGGATATAAATTCAATCTGAAGAGGGTTCATTTGAGTGCGATAAAGATGCGATTTCCTTTTTTTACATGAGAAGGTTTGCATCTCTCTCAAGAGTTTGTCAGTAATACTTGGGCAGGAATGCGCATTTTTTTATGCGGGAGTTGAATCTTCCCGCATTGATAATGGCCCAATCTTGTTTACAATATCACACCTCCACCATACCTGCAATAACCTTTTCCTCTTCGTAGTCCTTGATCAATATTTCAGAAATATCGTGGTGAGTTGCCCTCCCCCGGTATTCGGTTTTTCGATATCTTTTTTCTCAAGAGGGGAGATCGTCTGATAGTTTGTTGCTGCTTTATATTGGTCTGCCTGGTATTGTAATTATCCTTGATTGTTGCAGCAATCTCTGTTGTCGTATACCCGTCATACACGCCACCCCTGCCCGATGATTTCGCTGAGTTCGGCGCTGATAAGGCGGAGATCTTCGTCGAGAAAATGTGACGAGTGGAGACGGGCGCGTTTTACCTCCGAAACATCTATTAATGCATCTTTTACAGAGGGTTTGAAGAGGGGAGCGGCGCAGAGGATTGTGCCATCCGGCCCGGTCACAGAGGAGTTTCCCCAGTAGGTGAAGCTGTCCTCATTGCCCACACGGTTGACGCAGGCGACATAGCTGCTGAAGAGAAAAGAGTAGGTCGAGGCAATGGTCTGCCACTGGGTCACAATCTGTGGATTGCCACTACCGGGCGACATGCGCAATGGGCTCGACATCAGCACAAAGAGCAGCTTGGCACCCTGGTGAGCCAGCAGGTAAGGTACCGAAACATGCCAGAAATCCTCGCAGATGGCCACACCGATTCGGCCAAGCCGTTTTGAGGTGACCGCCTTGATTTGCTGACCGGCAGAAAAATAGCGCAGCTCCTCAAACATCCCGTAGGTGGGCAAATAGATTTTGCGATGCACACTTTGGCCTACACCATCTTCAAACATGAAAGCCGAGTTATAGACGCCATAATCGTTGCTCAGCTCAATGCCTCCGCAGATAATTGAAATTTTCCGGCTCAGCTCGCGCAGGGGGGCAAGCCGGGCATCCTCAATGTGCATGGCAATATCCTGTGCCGCATCCTGAACATTATATCCCGTGAGTGAGAGTTCAGGAAATGCGATGGCATCAGCCCCCTCCGCTATCGCCTCTTCAATCAGGGCGCAGTGTTGAGCAAGATTTTCATCAAAATTGGCCAGTGTACAATCAATCTGGGCTATGCGCAGTTTCGCGTTCAGCATCCTTGTTTCGGGGTTTAATGGTAGGGATAAAAAAGATAAAAGGTAAAAGAGAGCCCGGCCAGAATCCACATCCCGTCGCGCACCTCACGAACCCTTCCGGTAAAGAGTTTCAGCACAACATAGGCAATAAATCCGGCAGTTATACCGACGCCGATATTGAAGGTGAAGATCATAAGCGCAATGGTTAAAAAGGCCGGGAGAAGCTCACTGTAGTCGGTGAAATCCATCTTTGTCACCGATTGCAGCATGAACATGCCGACAACAACCAGAGCTGGCCCGTAAGCGAAAGGCGGAACAATGGTCAGCACCGGTGAAAAAAAGAGGGCCAGGCCGAAGAGTGCGGCCACAACAATCGCTGTAAATCCACTCTTTCCGCCCTGCTCAATACCGGCGGCTGACTCAATATAGACGCCCGCCGTCGTGGTGCCAAAAAGCGAAGCGGCAATGGTCGAAAGCGCATCGACCAGCATCGGCTTTTCAATCTCCGGCAGGTTATCCTGCTCATCAAGCAGGTTGGCTCGTGACGACAAACCGAAAAGGGTGCCCATGGTATCAACAAAATCCATCACCAGCACACTGATGATGACGCTGGCAAATCCCCAGGTCAGTGCCCCCTGCAGGTCGATTTTCATAAAGATCGGCTCAATCGAAGGCGGCATACTGAAGGCCGTTGCAGGCAGGGGAACGAGGCCTGTCAGCAAAAATGCGCCCGTCGTCACAGCCATACCGGCAAGAATGGCACCGGTTACCCGCTGAATGAGAAGGACGGCCGTAATGAGCAGCCCGCCAAGGCTGAGGAGTACCGGGAGTTGTGCAATATTGCCGAGCTGCACCGGCGCACCGGGCACACCGAGCGTCACAATGCCCATCTCACTGAGGCCGAGAAAGGCGAGAAAAAGACCGATCCCACCTGAAAAGCTATGCTTGAGCGATGAGGGAATAGCCTCAGCCAGCCATTTACGCAGTCCCCCTATGGTGATCAGGGTAAAGAGCACACCGCCTATAAAGATGGCCGCCATCGCCGTCTGCCACGAGTAGCCGAGCGTTTGCACCACTGTATAGGCAATAAAGGCATTCTCTCCCATGTAGGGTGCCACCGCAAAAGGACGTTTGGCATAGAGCCCCATCAAAAGGGTTCCAAAGATGGAGGTAAGGATGGTCGCCGTCATTGAGGCCCCTTTCGGAATACCCGCCGCTGCAAGGATGGCAGGATTGACAATAATAATATATGAGAGCGTAAAGAAGGTGGTGATGCCGGCAATTATTTCCTGTCGGTAACTGGTACCGTGCCGGTCGAACTCGAAGTATGAGCGTAGTGTCATGGTCGGAAGATGGTCAGGTAACGGAAAGCAGGGTTTTGTAGCGGCAAGATACATATAAAGCGTGAAAACGGCGAAGCGCAATCTGGAAAAAGGTTTTATATGCAGGTCTTTTGAGAAATGTGTATACTTAGCGTGTTCGCCGTGTGTAAAAGAAATAAAATTACAACAGTCATGAAACTCATTGCAAAAGCCCGCTTTTTTGGGCAATTGATTATGGTATTGCTTACAGGTGTGAGTCTTACGTCATTTTTAGCACATTCATCAACAGTAACTGTTGGTGAAAATTATGGCGGAGGCATTGTTTTTTATGTTGATGGTAGTGGACATCATGGCCTTGTTGTTGCCAAAACAGATATGCCGGGCAGCTCTTCTGGCAGACATGAAGGTGAGTTGACTTGGTCTGATGCCAACCTGTTTTGCAATAATCTGGTGAGCAATGGTTATAGCGATTGGTTTTTGCCGAACGAGTGGCAACTGAATCAGCTTTTTATCAACAGACGTGCTGTTGGCGGTTTTTCAGATATTGTAAGCACAGGCTATTGGAGTTCGTCGGAAGGCAGTGAGGGTTTTGCATGGATCCTGCAATTTGGCAACTTCGGCAATGGCCAGTATCAGGAGTATCAGGACAATAAGAGACAAGAGCATCAAGTTCGGGCTGTGCGGTTTTTTTAACCATTGATTAATTTAAGCAAGGCAGCCACATTCGCTATGTGATTCGCCTGATAATGGCTTTAAACTGATTGCCGCGCCGGTCGTCGATGAGATCAATATGCGGCCACGCCTCAGTAGCTCGCGGGATGCCACTCCCGATGCCTCGGTAGGGGAGCATATAAAAAGCGTGAGAGACCAGTACAGGGTTCCGCAGATTGGATAAACCAAAGCGGATCTGTTCAACATCAAGATGGTTTGGCAGGTGACCGGGGCTTATGATTTCAATACGGTCGGAAAAAATGAGCAAGCGTATGGGTGCGCTGATGAAATAGTCGCGATGTACCAACGCATTGACCAGCAGCTCTTCAAAGACGGCTTCGGGCACTTCAAGTTGTCCGGGACTGTTGAAACCTTGATTACCCTGTACGTGGCGGAGATTGCGCTTGATAAAAGCGATGGCACGTCGATATTGCTCAGGGAGGTTTCCATCAATATCTTCGCTGTCGAGATAGTGATTGTCGTGCAGCACGATACCAGGAAACGCGACAGCCTTGATAATAAAAGCAGGCTTGAGGGTAGAAGGGGCATTGCCGAAAAGAAGCAGTGCCGCCAGATTTGGCACACCATTGCGTGCCAGACTCAGGTTTTGCACCAGTTTGGGCAACCCCAGGCCAGTCGCTTCAATTGATTTATGGTATCGGCGCTCAAAATAGTCGTTCAGCTCTCTCTGGTTCAGCGCATCAAGCGTTGCATATTGAACTGGCACTTCATCCGCATAGAGCAGACCAGATTGCTGAAACATTCGCTGCATCTCCTCACGTGCCGTCACATGTCGTTTGTCAGCGCCACTTTTTACCCATATCCGGCCAAGAGTGTCTACGTAAGGTTTGTTCAATCCTTCAGCGACATCAACCACCATAACGAGGCCATCCGAAGTAGGAACATTTGTTGATAACGGATTAACTGGCGGACGGACATTTTGTGAGGTGGCGTTCGACAATAACTGGTTGAGCCTCATAACATCTGTCGCATCAAGCCCCGACACCTTGCCATTATCAGCCACACCAATGAACAATGTTCCTCCTGCACAATTGGCAAATGCAATCAGTTCAGCCGCCAGTGCATCAGCATTGGTAACATTCTGCTTGAACTGGTTGTGGCTATCCTCACCAACTGCAAGCATGGCGCGTAGTTCAATCTCGTTCATATCATCTTGTCCTTTGTTGTAAAAAAGCTTCCATCCCCCTTCATCGTGAACAGGCAAGATAGAGTTCAGTGATTACCTTTCCAATTGTCCTGTGCAGGCTCATTCAGCGGAGAGCCAATCGTTTGTCCGAGTTTTTGATAGAGAGTCGAGCGCCTGCTCGAACAGGAGGGTTAGCGGGTGCCTGAATTATTTTGTTTTACGGGCCATCGGAGATATATTTGAAGTGATTGTGGCTGATGTTGGATTGTTGCCGCAGTGCAGCAGCTCCGCTGAAGTGATGGTGTTGAAACCAAAAGAAATGTATGGAGAACGCGAACGATCGTTACGACAGCCCGTGGAAAGAGGCCATAGAGCAATATTTTTCCGAGTTTATATCGTTTTATTTCCCGGATGCATACTCAGGAATTGATTGGTCAAAAGAGCATATTTTTCTGGATAAAGAGTTGCGAGCGGTGGTGCAGGATGCTGAACTGGGCACACGCTATGTTGACAAGCTGGTCAGGGTAACTGAGCTTTGTGGCATTGAAAGCTGGATCTACATCCACGTTGAAGTGCAGGGCAAAAGGCAGTCTGAGTTTGCCGAACGAATGTTTGTGTACAACTACCGGATTTTTGACCGGTACAAAAGGCCCGTAGCAAGTTTGGCGGTGCTGGCCGATGAACACAAGATGTGGAAGCCTTCCTCTTATGGCTTTTCTGTGCTGGGATGCCACCATACGCTGGAGTTCCCGGTTGCGAAGTTAACCGATTATGAAGAGCATCTTGATGAGCTGTTGGCGTCGGATAACGCTTTTGGATGGATTACAGCGGCACACATCCTGACCCAAAAAACCAAAAAACAGGATGAGGAACGGTACAACGCGAAACTTCGCTTGCTGCGGATACTGTATGAACGACATTGGGATAAGCAGCGCGTTATCAATTTATTCAATGTGATCGACTGGCTGATGCAGTTGCCAGAGTGGTTGAATAATAAGGTTTGGCAAGAACTTGAAACCATTGAGGAGAAAGAAA
>CAIXCO010000189.1 GCA_903917955.1 uncultured Chlorobiaceae bacterium
CCGAGCAGCTCTGCTCGCCCCTCATCGGCTAAAAGCAGGGTGACCAGAATGCGGATCAGGGTTGTTTTTCCTGCCCCGTCCGCGCCGATAAGGCCGAAAAGCTCACCTTCACCGACCGCAAAATTGATCTCCTGAAGCGCCGGAACCATACCGAAGCGCTTGCCGACACCGGCAACCACAAGCGCCTCTTTCATGAGCCACCTTTTGCGGGCAACCTCATCTCTCCGGGCATCCCGATTTTGAGGAGGCCATCCGGATTGTTCACCCGCACCTTCACAGCATAGACCATGCTGACCCTATCTTCCCTTGTCTGGATGATTTTAGGGGTGAACTCGGCCTTGGCAGATATCCAGGTGACACGACCCTTGCGGCTCTTGCTGCCATCAATAAGCACCTCGACCTCCTCGCCAATACTCACCTGCGGCACCTGCGCGCCACTGAGGTAGACTCTCAGAAACATGGTCTGGAGATCGGCAATCCTGTAGAGCGGCTTGCCGTAGGAGGTGAGTTCTCCCCTCTCGGCATACCGGGTCAGAACCACACCCTCAACCGGATTGTGCACAACGCTTTTTCTGATTTGGTCATCAAGCTGCGCAATGCGAGCCTCCTTGGCGCTGATCTCTCCGGCAATACCGGGGCTCTCCGTTTCGAGAGAGCGAATCTGACGGTCGAGCACGCCAAGGCCGTTCTGGATGGTCTCAAGCTGTTTTGAGGGAACAGCCCCCTCGCTCAGAAGCCTGCGGTAGCGCTCATCATCGCGCTTCAGGTTCCGTCGCTCCTCCAGCAGCACACCGATTCGGGCGGCAAGGGTCGGCCGTTTGGCCGCCAACGCTCGGCGCTCGGCCTCAAGTTGGGTGCGGGTATAGTGCAGTTGGGTGGTATCAATAACGGCGGCCACACTCCCTGCCGCCATCCGGCTCCCCTCCTCCACGTTTAACAGCTCCAGTTTTCCGTTTGCTTCGGATGAAACAATGATCTCTGTAGCCTCAAAATTGCCGTAGCCGTCCGAGCGGTCACTCTGCTGGCAACCTGCAAAAGCAAAAAGACAAAGCATACATAAAAATGGTGCCTGGCGCATCGTTGTATCCTGTTTTCAGGCCAGAAGACGGATACGGGAAAAGACATATTCAAGGGAGTCCTCGTTCAAAACAACCCTTGAAAAGCCTGTCGAACCGAGTTCCATTGGCCGGTTATCGCGGTCGCTGGTGAACTTGCGGCTCTGCTTGCCGTTGTACCAGTAGACCAGTCTGATTTTATTTCCTTCAATTTCAAGAGCCGTGATGCCCCGTTTGCCAATGGCACAGCCGGAGTTGAAGATGCTTGGAATGGTGAGGTTGTTGTAGAGACCGCTCCGGAGGCCAATTTTTTTGCCCTGTTTGTAGCAGGCATCAAGCTCGACTTTCAGTGCCGCGATTTTTTGCTCGATAAGCGAGCGTTTTGCACGATCGGCTTCCGGATAGGCCCTGCACAGCTCCTCTATCCGATAGTTCAGAAAATCCACCTTCGAGAGTGACTCAAAGAGGGGGCGATGGGTATGGCCTATGATGGAAACTATTTTCGCATGGTTGGAAAACTCATAAATCGATTTCTCGATGGCGAAGCGTCGAGTACTGTTGTAGGCGATGGAAAAGCCTCTGATACCGACCGGTTTTATGATATAGCGGATAAAGAGGACAACCGCACGGCTCACCATCGGATAGGTTTCCCACAGGAGCACCGATGCCTGGTGGCCGTGAAACAGCAGGAGGGTCTCCTTGCCATACTGAAACTTGAGCGATTCAACCATTGATGCAGCAAGCCGGTACTTTCGCTCCTCAAGCAGCTCAGCATCATGGTTTCCGTATATTTTCCAGAAAAAACCGTTCTGCTGAAACTTCAAAAAAAGATCATAGAGTTCACCCCACTCCGATTCAATACTCTCAAGCGGAAACTTGAAAAGATCCTCAACATCACCATTAAGGACAAGGCTATATTTTTCGGGCAGATAATAGCTCCCGAGCATGGTTTTGACCAGTTCGGCATTCCGCTTGAACTCATCGCGCCTGCCGCCATTACCTATGTGCAGGTCGCTGAGAATCAGGACTTTTGAGGAGTTATCCAAATTGATCGGCCTCGCATTTTGCAGCAAGCGCTCAAGGTGGGGATGTTTTTTGTATTTGAAACTCATAGTGATACAACCGTTCTTCCTGTTCTCCGGAATCGTTGCCATCCCGGAGGAAAGGCCCAATCCTGATATACTCAAAAAAAGTAACCCCCGCAAGATTGACGACCTCCAGGGAGCTTGTTATCACCCGACCTCGACAAAAAAAGAGTCGCTCCCCTTTTTTGAGCGCAATTGAGAAAAAAAAGAGCTTTCTTGTCTTGCGAAAACTCGACAAACAATGGTTCATCAATAGTGAAGCTGCACACATCTTGATCTCTTCTGAACGATTCCGCAAAATCCATGAAATGCTGCTTCATCGCCAGCCTGACCTGACGGTTATCATGGATAATGTCAACAAGGCCTACAACCTGTCGGCCATTATCCGCAGTTGTGATGGTGTAGGTATCGGTGAACTGCACGCGGTTTCCTACCGCAAATCAATCTATACCGAACAGAATGCTGCTGCGGGTGCAAGCAAATGGCTGACACTGCATCTCCACGCAGAGATTGCGTCGGCCTACAGAGCGGTCTTGCAGTGCGGTATGCAGATCCTTGTGGCAACCGGCAAAGAGGGTGCACGGGATTTCAGGGAGATTGATTATACCCGGCCAACGGCCCTTGTGGTAGGTGCCGAGTGGGATGGCATATCGGAAGAGGCCATTCAGGGAGCTGACCACGCCATTACGGTACCGATGCTCGGCATGGTGGAGTCACTCAATGTCTCGGTCGCCACAGCAGTCATTCTCTTCGAAGCGCAGCGACAGAGAGCCGCCAAAAGGATGTACAGCCAGGCACGTCTCGATCCGGAAAGCTTTCAGCGCATGCTCTTTGAGTACACCCATCCACGCTTGAGCCGCGAGCTCCGCGAGGAGGGAGCGCCCTACCCGCTCCTTGATGCCGAGGGCGCCATCTGCACTCTTCAGGGAAGCGAGAGCGTTCGATAAGTGTAAATGAAGGCAATGGTGCCAAGCCTTGCGTTGAGCCCCATAACCGGTACAAGGAACATGCTCTTCCCCTCCGGCAGCGCGTAGGAGACCTGTACCGGCGCACCGAGCTTCATTTGGGGGTAACGCAGGAGAAAGGAGCTACCTTGCAACTTTCG
>CAIXCO010000190.1 GCA_903917955.1 uncultured Chlorobiaceae bacterium
AGGGGGGAGCGTCTCTGCCGGGCGGGTCGGCGGAAAAAATATATTTCAACCACCGCAACAACGTGGCCATGCTCTTGAAGAACCTTGGTGCGGCGCGGCTCCTCTGGGTGATTCCGCTGCGCTTGCTGCTCGACGTAGCGGCAGCGCTTTTCTATCTCACCCAGTTTCCCGGCTGTTTAAAAAAATCAGAAGCGGTTTTTCGGGCATGGTCGTTCAATATCCGGGCGTTTACTGCGACCATGAAGAAACGTCGCATGGTGCAGTCGACAAGGGTTGTCGGTGACCGCACCATTTTCCGTCACTCCCCGCTCTCACTCATATCGAGAAGAGGATAGGGTGTTTTCGCTGCTCAGTTCAGACTGTTTTTTCATTGCGAGCATCATCAGGGGACAGTCGCGGTTCTGTACATTTCTTACCGCAAACGTCGGGGCATAAAAATCGGGCTTGACTTCAGCCTTGTAGGTCAGAAAAGTTCCTGCTCCCTGTGGGTAATCGACCAGGAGCCACTCTCCCTGATAAACCTTGAAGTCACCGGTAATTTGCTGAAAACAGAGGCGCGTCAAGTGCTCTCCCCACACCTTCATTTTTGTGTAGACCTCTTTTGAGAAGATAAACATTCTGCTTTTTCCCTTCTCAAACATCACTTTTTCAATACCGTTGTCTGAAATGAGGCCGCTGTCGATCACATTAGGTACGAAATTTTTGTGATTGTTGTAATCAGTGATCACTTGCCACACCTTTTTTGGCGGTGCCGCAATATAGATTTTGCCCTCAACGCCGGTAACTCCCTCCTCAAGGGAGGAGATAGCCACAATGACCTCTCCGGTCAGGAGTCTTGCCCTCTCTTCCGACAAGGCGTCAGCCTTCACTGTCGTTATGGGTAGTGCCATAAGGGGAGAAGAGAGAAGTGTAAACAGCAAAGCCATGAGTGGCAGTGCGGTGTGCTGCAACTGACGAATGAATTTTTGCATGTTGAATACAATTGTAGTGAAATAAATACCGGTTCCGGGTTTTTTACTGCCGGAACCAGCTCAAGTACCTGGTTATCGTTTTGGCGATGGGAGATGGCCCCATTTCACCATATCGTTGACGGTTTCAATGATGCTTTTTTTGACATCCCTGAAGGAGAGGCCAAGTTCCCGCTTGATTTTTGAGTTGTCATAGCGCATGGTGCGTCCTATGGTTGTGCGGATATACATGCCGGTATCTCTTGGTTGTGTGAAAGAGAGTACTTTCATGAGCTGTGTACCCATTTTTCCTGAAAGATCGACTTTTGGCAGTGCATAGCCTCCAAAGCCAGAGGATTTGAGCAGCGCAACCAGCTCTCTCATCTGTAATGCTTCGGTTGCGCAGAGGTAACGACCGCTTGCAGTATCGGTTTCCATGGCCAGAACGTGAGCTTTTGCCACATCCCGCACATCAACAAATCCCCAGTTCATATCCATAATCCCGGGGTAGACGCCCATCATGATGTCGCGGATAATCTGGTTGGAGGTATTAAGCGATGGGCCGATTGAAGGCCCTATGACCATAAAGGGATTGATGACAACCAGATCAAAGGGCTGCTTTTTTTTCATGATGAAATCCCATGCGGCAAGTTCAGCGAGTGTCTTTGAGTAGTGGTAGGGGTTCCGCTCAAGGGAGGACATGGTGTTCCAGTCTTTTTCAGTAAAAACCTTTGTGCTCTCCGGTTCATCGGTAATGGCGGCAATTGAAGAGGTAAAAATCACCCGCTTGACCGAGCCCGATTTCAGGCAACTCTCAAGGATGCTCTCTGTTCCGTTCACCGCAGGATCAACCAGATCGGTTTGCGGGTTTTTGACATTCATGGTGTAGGGGCTTGCCGTATGGAGTACAAAATCGCACCCCGCAACAATTTTGTCATAAGAGCCTTCCGCAAGAAGATTTGCTTCGACAAGCTCAAGTCGTTCCGCTGCACCGGGAAGCGCAAGCAGAAAAGGGTAGTTCTGCGGGCTTTTGCGTACGGTACCTCTGACGCGGTATCCCCGCTCAAGCAGCTCCCTGACGATATGGGCGGCTATAAATCCGGAAGCTCCGGTAACGCATACTGCTTTGTTGCTCTTCATGGTATTTTTTATGACGGAATGATTGCTGGTAAAACTCTTCCACTTAAAAAAGGTGGCCAAGTGGATGCTGAATTGACGACATCAGCCACAGTCTACCAAGCCAATAAAGGTATACAAAAAAAGATTTATTTTTACGCAAAAAGTGGTTCGGCGTGGATAATGACCCTGCCCGCGTTGGGCAGGGCACGGTAGATGGCTCCTTCGAGCTGGCTGGTCAGGGAGTGCACCTCCTCAAGAAGTACTTCATCGTCGAATGAGCAGTGGAGGGTAATGAAAAGTTTTTCCTTGTCTGTTTTATGGATATGGATTTCGTGCACATCCTGGATTTTTTCAATCCCTTGTGATGCCTCGATAATGGTGTTGTAGACAAGCTCTTTTTCATCAGCCAGAAGGGCATCGGTAGAGCGCTCTTCGTTGCGGAGCGGATCAAGATGGATGCAGATGTCGAGCTCTCCGTCGAACTCTCGGCATAACTCCTCTTCAAGAGCGTTAACGGTATCGTGCGCCTGTTTTATGGTAAGTTGCTGGTCAATTTCGACGTCAAAGGTGATGTGCTTCTTTGCATCTGTGAGGTTTGTTGAAATGTTATGGGCGTGAAGGTTGTGATTGAGGCCTATGACGTGCACCCGTTCGGCGATAGTTTCGCTGTTGAGCGCAATGGGGCGGGTGTTGATGGTGATATCGCCCACAGGAAACTCCTCGCGCACCCTTTTCTCGATATCGGCGCATATTACCTGCACTTTTTCGACAGAGAGGGTTCGGTTGACACAGATGGCCATTTCAATAAAGACCTGCGGCCCGGTCGGTTTTACACGGATTTTGTCGATTGCGATGACGCCGCAGATTGCAATGGTTATCTCCTCAATACGGTCGGCCAGCCCTTCGGGTGCGGCGTCGATCAGCACATCGATGGTTTTTTTGCCAAGGCTGAAAGCTGCCCATCCTACCAGCAGTGCAACGGCAATACCTGCAACGGCATCAGCCCAGGTGACGCCCAGAGAGACGCAAAAAAGACCGAGGAGTACGACCGCAGAGCTGAGAATATCGGAGCTGAAGTGGAGCGCATCGGCTTCGAGGGCCTGGCTGTTGGTCTCTTTGGCAACTCTCGACAGTGCTCTCGAACGGGAAAAATCAACAACAATCGAGATAACCATAACGGCAACGGCATACCAGTACCAGGTGACATCAATCTCTGTTTTTCCGGCAATCAGCCTCTCCACTGCTGTGGAGATGATCCAGACGCTCGTTACGATGAGCAGACCAGTCTCAATGAGTGCAGAGACGCTTTCAACCTTGGCGTGACCGTAGTGGTGTTTGCTGTCGGCTGGTTTATCGCTCATTCTGACGGCGAAGAGGGTGAGGGAGGCGGCGCCAAAGTCGAGGGCAGAATGGGCCGCTTCGGAAATAATGCCGATACTGCCGGTCATAAGGCCGACAACGAGTTTCATGACGGTAAGCAGGAGGCTTGCCAGAACCGAGCTGAGGGCAACCTGCTGTTTTTTATGATTGTTTTCCATGTATGTATTTTTGAGTGTGTCGCTACGACCGCTTTTTGAACGTTATCAGTTTTATAAAATCCCCATTTTTTCCGCACTACTGGCAGCGGAGAGAGAAGAATCACTACAGAATCTCTACTGCCTATAATAGCACGAATTGCCTTCACTTTATAATGCAGGACGGCGGAATGAGGGATAATCCATCATCACAAACTATCAGGAAACCCTTCTTTTGAAAATAAAAAAGAAGCTCCACGGCGGTATATTTTTATTTGTATTGTATATTTGGTGTAATAGGGCGCGGGTGAGTTTCATGACGGTTCGATAACGAGATGTTTTTACGCTCATGTACAGTTTTTGTAGGGTTTTTTTGATGCGGGGCTTTTTGACTGCAACTACGGGGTTTTTTTTTCTTTTTGCGGTTCTCCTTTGTACGGGCGGGAGGGGGGGATCTGTATGGGCGGCGGTCAACAGAGATGCCGAAGAGCTCTATACTTCAGAAGAGTATGAGTCAAACCTTGCAGTTGCACGGCAACAGGTTGAGAGTGCGGAAAAAAATCTCAGCCCCCTTCATCCTGATCTTGCCTTGTGTCTCAATAATCTTGGAGCATTCTACTTTGTTCATGAGCGTTATGCAGAAGCAACTCCGCTCCTCGAACAAGCTCTGGCCATTCGTGAAAAAATTTTAAACCCTCTTCATCCTGATGTTGCTCTCAGTTTGAATAATCTGGCAGAAGTTTACAGAGCTCAGGGAAGATACAGCGAGGCGGAACCGCTCTATCGGCGGGCACTCGCTATCCGCAAAACAATTTATAGCCCCGTCCACCGTGATGTGGCACTCAGTTTGGCAAATTTGTCAGAGTTATGTCGCCTTCAGGGTGAGTATAAAGAAGCTGAGTCACTCTGCAAGCTTGCACTTGCTGCCCGGGAAAAGAGTGCAGATGCTTCTGCATCCGATAAAGCCCAGAGTCTGAATAACCTTGGAAAGATTTTTGTTGCTACAGGTCGCTTGCATCAGGCCGAACTACTCTACCTCAGAGCGCTGACTCTTTGGCAACAGAGCTTCGGCACCGATCATCCCCTGACAGCAAAGCCATTGAACAATCTCGCAGAGTTGTATCGTATGGAAGGTCGCTACAGCGAAGCTGAGTCGTTTGGCCTGCGTTCACTCGCTCTTCGTGAGAAGTTCTTTGGTCGTGATCATCCTACTGTAGCACTCACGCTCAACAATCTTGCCGCGCTCTATTTTATCCTCGGTCGGTATTCTGATGCTGAACTGATCTATTTACGCGTACTCGACATACGGGAAAAATCTTTTGGCCCGGATCATCCTCTTGTAGCAATAAGTCTCAACAACCTTGCAGGGCTCTATTTTACATTGGGGCGCATGATAGAGGCTAAACCGCTTTATTTGCGCGCACTCGCCATTCGGGAAAAAATCTTCAAGCCGAATCATCCTCAAGTTTTGGCCATCATGAATAACCTCGCCGGGCTCTATTTTGCCGAAAACAGATATCTCGATGCTGAGCGGCTCTCGCAGAAGGTATTTACCTTGCGCCAAAAATTGTTAGGCCTGGACCAGCCCGATCTGGCAACCACATGCAACAACCTTGCTGGAATCTATTTTGCCCAGGGGAAGTTTATAACGGCTGAGCGTCTCTATTTTCGTGCAGTAGCCATCCAACAGAAAACGTATTCCCGTTCTTCTCTTGATCTGGCAATAAGTCTCAATAACCTCGGAGAGCTGTATCGCTCGCAAGGTCGCTTTTCCGAGGCGTCACTCTGCTTTATTCGTGCTCTTGCCATTCGAGAGAAGTTTTTTGGCAGAGATAATATCAATGTGGCAGAGAGTCTCAATAATCTCTCACTCTTGTATAAAAATCAGGCCAGATACCTGGAGGCTGAAGCGCTCTGCCTGCAAGCACTCGCCATTCGGGAGAAAATTTTTGGCTCCTTGCATCCCACTGTAGCAATAAGTCTTAACAATCTTGCTTCGCTTTATTATGCAGAGGGTCGTTATGCAGAGGCTGAACCGCTCTATCAGCGTGCAGCATCCATTAATGAAAAAATTTATTCTTCTTTTCATCCCATTACGGCTCTCTTTTTGAATAATCTTGCAGAGCTGAAAAATGCTCAAGGCAACTATTCGGAGTCTGAATCTCTTTTTCGCCAAGCTCTCGCTATGCAGGAAAAGCTTTTGGACAATAATCATCCAGATATTGCAACAACGCTCAATAACCTGGCAGAGTTGCTTCGCCTTGAGGGCCAATATCCTGAAGCATTGACTCTTTTAAAGCGCTCATTTTCCATCCGGGAGAAGATCAGTGGCAAGGCAATAAATCCTGGTTTGGCCGTAACTCTGAACAATCTGGCTTTGCTCTACAGTGAGATGCAAAAGCCGAAGGAGGCATTGGCGCTCTTCAGACGCGCTCTTGTCATCCAGGAAAAAACGGTGGGCAAGAATCATCCTGATGTAGCAACGACCGTCAACAATATTGCAGCACTGTACGTTGCAGAAGGCCGATACAGGAAGGCTGAGTCTCTCTGCAACCGTGCACTGGCAATTACAGAGAACATCCAGGGAGTTCTTCACCCCAACGTCGCAGCAGTTCTTGATAATATTGTGTTTATCTATCGCAAAACAGGACGGCCACGGGAGGCTGACAGAATGGAACGACGAGCAACACGTATCAGATCGGAAAAACAATGAACGATGATGAACATTTTTGCTGAAACTGTAGTCCGGAAACTATTGCAGATCGTGTTCGCTTGCCTTTTCGCTGTGATTGCTGCTGTTTTCGTTGCGGGGGCGGA
>CAIXCO010000191.1 GCA_903917955.1 uncultured Chlorobiaceae bacterium
ATGCTTGGAACTCATTTTTTGTTTTAAAAAACCCCTTCATCAGGAGGGGTTTTTTTCTGATTTCATACAAACATGAAACTATGGCACCGATACCCACAACAAGCTCGACAGTGTTTGGCGCGGCTCTTCTTGCGGCAGCGCTTGCGTTACCCTCAGTACAGTTTGCCTATGCTGAGGCTGCACCGGAACGGGGTGTTGTCAGCTTGAAATACCTGAATTACCAGGATAGTCAGTCGGCAGATACTCCAGCAACTGCGAGCTTGTCGAGCAGGGATCGCATCGCCGTGAATGCGCTTTCTCTCAAGGTTTTGATGCCTGTTGCCGGAGAATGGTCTGTAGGGGTCTCATTTATGGAGGATTCTGTTACCGGGGCATCACCAGCCTATCACTCATCAGGTTTTCCTGCTAGCAAAAGTGATGTTACATCGGGAGCATCAGGGGAGTTGCGTCATTCGGTCGATCTCCAGCTTACACGATACTTTCCGCAGGGTAGCGTTACTGCCGGAAGCAGCTATTCGACTGAGTCTGATTATATTTCACGCAGTTACTCTCTTCAGGGGAGCCTCTCTACCGAAGACAAGAATACTACCTTTACCCTTGGCGGCAGCTTTACCGATGATACCATTGATCTCAACAAGCCGAATGTTGTTGCGTCGAAACAGCAGCTTGCCGATGAGAATAAGCGGGTTGTTGCAGGGTTGTTTGGCGTTACGAGGGTTTTGACCAAGAGGGATATCGTTCAGTTTAACCTGGGATACTCCAACGGAAATGGTTATTACACCGATCCCTACAAGGATCCCGATAACAGGCCGCGCGATCGCAACAATGTGACCGCATTGGGCCGATGGAACCACCATGTTGACGGCACTGACGGTACCGCAAAGATTTCCTATCGCTACTACTCCGACACCTTTGGTATCCAGGCGCACACCCTCGAAGCAGAATATGTTCAGCCTCTCCACAATGGATGGACCCTTGCCCCTTTGCTCCGTCTCTATACCCAGAGTGAATCTGACTTTTATTTTACAGTCGCCGAGGAGAAGTTTGATGGAGAAACGCCGAAACCACCGACTACCGGGAGTTATTATACTGAAGATCAGCGTCTTTCAGCCTTTGGCGCACTTACCGTTGGGCTGAAGGTGAGCAAGCAGTTGAACCCGGATTGGCTGGTCGATCTGAAATTTGAAAAATACGAGCAGCGAGATGAGTGGAGCCTTAGTGGATCCTGCGATCCCGGCCTGGCAACATTCAATGCGAGAAGCATCCAGGTTGGCCTCTCCCGCAAGATATAACATTACCCCCTTTTTCGTTCGTCATGGCAGCGCTCCATACCCGAGGCTATTGCTGCCGTGGCGCCGATACTTCCTTGAACGAATTCTGCGGCCTTCATTCCAATCTTTTTCCTTTGTGCGCTATCAGTTGTCAGGGTTTTCAGTGCTGCGGCAAGCTCTTTCTGATTTTCAATGACTGTGGCACCGCCTGCCGCAACAAGGCCTTCTGCTTCGGGGGAGTTATGGTAGCGGGGGCCGAAGAGTACCGGGATGCCGTGAACTGCCGGTTCAAGGGTGTTATGTACATTGACGCCAAAGCCACCTCCCACGTATGCTATTGAGGCGAGCGAATAGAGTTCTGCCAGGTAGCCGGCCTGGTCGATGATGAGGATCTGTCGTTCAGGATCGAATGTTTCGTTCAGGGTCGATACCGGCATAAAATCAAGGGATTGGCTTTTAAGCTCCCGGTAGAGCTGTGCCATCTTTTCGGGGTCGACTTCATGCGGCACCAGAAGAAGTGGGGGTCTTTCCTCAAGCTCCTGCCACGCGGGAAGCAGCAGCAGCTCATCTTTCTCCCAGACACTTCCGGCAACCAGTACCGTACGGTTTTTAAAGAGTGGTTTCAGGTGAGCAACCCTCTCACAGTTCCTGCTTCGCAAAAAAACCTGGTCAAACCTCGGGTCACCTGCCGTTTCAGCCTGCTGACAATTGAATATCTGCCGGAAAGCAAGCGTATCCTGCTCTGAAACGGTATAGATGCACTCGAAGAGGTGAAAAACGCTTTGGTAAAAACCCTTCAGCAGGGGGTTGAAGTAGGCTGAACCAGGCTGCAGTACCGCCGCAGCAAGGATCAGCATTACGCCGCATCGTTTTGCCTCAAGGAGATGGTTCGGCCAGAAGTCGTAGCGCATGAGAAGAAGCAGATCGGGCTTGATGAGCGAGAGCAGCCGTTTTGCGTTCTCCCGGGTGTCGGCGGGAAGGTAGAAGACAGCGGCAGCATCCGGGAAGTTTTGCCGGGCATTATAGCCCGAATCAGAGAAAAAAGAGACAAAAAGAGTTAGCTCCGAGTGCCTCTCTTTCAGCGCAGCAATGACCGGACGTGCCTGTTCAAATTCACCAACCGAGGCAGCATGGACCCATAAGCGGAAAGATGAGGGAGGGAGTTTTTGAATTTTTTGTTCCAGCGCTTCAAACAACCCTCTCCTTACCCTGAAAAAAGTCCGGAGCTTGGGGTGCAGGGCGCTGAAAAGTTTTGCTGTACCCAGAAGCGTAGGGATGAGCCGGGTGTAGAAAGAGAGGGCAAAGCCATTCATAACGATAGCATTATATCAAGAAAGATGCTGAAGGTAATAAAAAAGTCAACCGGTGCGCAGTGCCATGGCTCTCTTTTTTCGTGAAAAAGTTGTAACGTTGGTGGGTGTGCTTTTTTGACAGGACTATCAATCATCTCATGACTGGCAGGTACTGGATTGTTGGGTTGCTTGTTTTTGTTTGTGCAGCTACTCCTCGGGGAGCTTCGGCGGGGAGGCCTCCTCATTCGGATTTTTATACTCCCTTGTTTGGCAGTGCTGACCGTAGAATGGTGCTTGATGTCATGCGCACAAAGGTTGCTGAACTTCACGGTTTTGATGTTGTTTTTGTGGTTAAAAGGATGGAGATCTCAAAAGGGTGGGTTTGGGCACACACCCTTCCTCAATCAAAGGATGGCCGCAGCCGGTACGAAGATTTTTTTGCACTTCTCCATAAAAGTAATGGAAAATGGAGGATAGCTGAGATACCCTGTACAGAACCTGATAATGTGGAATGTGTCTATGGCCAAAATTATTTCCGCAATCTCAGGCAGCGTTTTCCCGGTATGCCGGATTTTGGCAAATAAATTCGCTTTTGGTAAAAAAAAATGATACATTGCAAACGTTTTTAATGCGTGGTATAAGATGCTAAGAAAGGACGCAAGGAAATCCAGTGGTCGCAGTGACCCATAGTTTCCAGCGTTTGTGACGATACGATGGTACTCAGCTTGTCTGAAGTTGCCCGGGTGTTTTCGGTTGATGAGAACTCTTCTTCATTTTTTTCTTTCCTGCATTGCTGCCACTCCTGCCTCGTACGAGGCTCTTTTTTATCAATGTTCCGGAAAAGGAAAATACAATGAAAGAACAGCAATTAGTGCCGAAGGATTTCCTCGGCCTTCAACTCGCAGAGCCGTTAATGAGGGCACTTGCAGATGTCGGGTATGAAAACCCTACTCCAATTCAGGCACAGACAATTCCCCTTATTCTCAGTGGACGTGATGTTCTTGGGCAGGCACAGACCGGCACAGGAAAAACTGCCGCTTTTGCCCTTCCAATTCTCTCCAATATTGATCTTGACCGTGCCGAACCTCAGGCACTTGTGCTTGCCCCGACAAGGGAGCTTGCCATACAGGTTGCTGAGGCATTTCAGCGTTATGCCGAACATCTCAAGGGTTTTCATGTTGTTCCTATCTATGGTGGTCAGGATTACGGTATTCAGCTTCGCATGCTTCGGCGTGGAGTACATGTTATTGTAGGTACACCTGGTCGCGTTATGGACCACATGCGTCGCGGCTCGCTCAATCTCACCTCGCTGAAATGCCTGGTGCTTGATGAGGCCGATGAAATGCTCCGCATGGGATTTATTGATGATGTTGAATGGATTCTTGACCAGACACCAAAAGGTCGTCAGGTTGCTCTTTTTTCGGCAACCATGCCCACGGTCATTCGTCGCATTGCACAGAAGTATCTGAACAATCCTGCGGAAGTGACCATACAGACAAAAACCACAACGGTTGACACCATTCGTCAGCGTTATTGGATTGTCGGTGGAAGCCACAAAATTGATATTCTGACAAGAATTCTTGAAGTTGAGCCATTTGACGGGATGCTCATCTTTGTGCGCACAAAAACCATGACGATTGAACTTGCCGAAAAACTTCAGGCAAGGGGATATGGTGCCGCCGCCCTGAATGGCGATATGGCCCAGAACCAGCGTGAACGAACGGTTGAGCAACTTAAAAACGGAACATTAAGCATTGTCATTGCAACCGATGTTGCGGCACGAGGTCTTGATGTGGAACGCATCAGCCATGTGATCAATTACGATATCCCTTCCGATACCGAATCTTATGTGCACCGTATTGGACGTACCGGACGTGCTGGACGCACCGGCGACGCCATTTTGTTTGTCGCTCCAAGAGAGAAAAACATGCTCTACTCCATTGAGCGGGCGACCCATAGCCGCATTGAGCTGATGGAGCTTCCGACAACGGAGGTGATCAACAACAAGCGGATTGCAAAGTTCAATCAGCGCATTACTGATACCATTGCCGCTGAAGATCTTGGATTCTTTACAAATCTCATTGAGCAGTACTGCCATGAGCATGATGCGTCACCAATTGAAGCTGCTGCTGCGCTTGCTGCGATGGTTCAGGGTGAAACACCGCTGCTGTTATCCAACAAGCCAGAAAAAAGGTCTCACGACGATCGCGATGGAGCCAGCAGAGATCGCGGTTTTGACAGAGAGCGGAGTTCAGAGAGGGATCGTAGCCCTGCGAGGAGAAAAAGCAAGGGCGAGACCTATGGCGATGAAGGTAAACAGAGGTATCGTCTTGAAGTTGGCAGTGAGCATGGTGTGAAAGCGGGCAATATTCTTGGCGCTATCCTTAACGAGGTGGGTCTTGATCCTGAATCGGTCGGCCATATTTCGATCAACGAGAGTTACAGCACCGTCGAATTGCCGCAGGGTATGCCGGACAATGTTTTTCATGAGCTGAGAACCGTCAGGGTTTGCGGTCGTCAACTGCGGTTGAGCAAAATGGAAGATGAGGAACGCGAGTCGCCTTACGGTACTAAAAAGAGTATTAAAAAGCCTTTTAAACCGGCAGGAAAAGAGACAGCATTCTTTACCGGCGCCAAAAAGAAGCGCAAGGGTTAAAATCCCCTGGTTTTATGTTTTTATTCAGGCGGGGATTGTTTCCCCGCTTTTTTTTTACCCAAACAGGATATTATGTCAGTTACTTCGTTCAAAGAGCTTGTTCCTATTCTTCAAACCGCAATCGGCCCGGTCATTCTCATCTCCGGTCTCGGTCTTCTGCTTCTTACGATGACCAACAGGCTTGGTCGTATTATAGACCGCTCCCGTTCATTGCTCGACAATCTTGAATCCTATCCTGAGACCTACATCATCAGGATAAACAAGGAGGTTGCCATTCTTTGGAAACGGGCACGCTATATCCGTATTTCCATTCTGCTTGCCTGTATGACCTGCCTTGGAGCCTCAATGCTGATCATGATGCTGTTTCTCAGTGCGCTTATCAATATCGATTTACCGATGCTCTTGTCGGCTATATTTATTCTCAGTATGCTCTGCCTCAGTTTTTCTTTGCTCTTTTTCCTTGCTGATGTGAACATGACCTTGTCGGCCCTGAAAATAGAGATGGAGAGCCATGACAAGAAGAGGCTCATCATCGAGACAAAGGGATATTGAACCCCGGAAATGGTCATCCCCTCGGGTGAAAGCTTTTGTGCACCTCTTTGATGAATGAGCGGTCGATATGCGTATAGATTTGTGTGGTGACGATTGAGCGGTGTCCGAGCATCTCCTGGACTGCGCGAAGATCGGCGCCACCCTCAAGAAGATGGGTGGCAAAGGTGTGGCGAAAGGTATGCGGGCTGATATTTTTTGTAATCCCGGCCATGATTGCATATTTTTGCACCATGGTAAAGAGAGCCATGCGTGAAAGTTTTATGCCGCGCGAATTGAGAAAGAGGTAATCGTCAGAGTTGCGCTGCACCAGTACAAGACGAAGCTCCGACTGATATTGCCGGATCCATGCGATGGCCGAACTGCCTACCGGCACAAGTCTCTCCTTTGACCCTTTGCCGAAAATCCTCACAAAACCTGCATCCAGATAGAGGCTTTGTTGTTGAATGTTGATGAGCTCACTCACCCTGACGCCCGTTGCATAAAGCAGTTCAAGTATCGCCTTGTCACGCAGATCGTATTTGCCGGGCGGGTTGATCGCCTCCGGGGCCGCGAGCAGCCGTACGGTCTCCTCAACCGTCAGGACGCTCGGCAGGTAGCGTCCCTTTTTTGGTTGATGAACGTGTTCCGCCGGGTTTGTGCCGAGTGCGCGTTCGAGCACCAAAAATTTATGAAAAGAGCGAATCGCGGAAATATTTCTCGCGATGGAGCTTGCTTCGAGCCCAATATCATAAAGCTCGCCCACGAACTCCTCAACATGCTGGTTTGTGATTTTCTCCATGGTTATGGAGCTCCGCTGCATGAAGAGAAGGTAGCGCGTGAGATCGTTCTGGTACGACTCCCGGGTGTTGAGCGAAAAATTGCGATCAATGATCATATAATTCAGGAAACTCTCAAGAGCGCTCCTGTAGGTATGGCGCAGCATCTCCATAGGTTTATCCTCTTGTCTTGCGCAGTCGCTGGCAGAAGCCGCCATCAAATCCCGGATGCTCGCCTGGCAGGGTAAGGAGTGCGCCACACCCCTCATCGCCCTGTCGAAATGGTTCTGGAACACTCTCACCTGCCGGTTCAGCAATAAAATCGGGGTGCCGTCGCAGAAATGAGTAGATCTGCTGGCTGTTTTCCTCAGGCTCAATTGAGCAAGTTGCATAGACAAGAATTCCACCCTCATCAAGCAGCTCCGCCGCATGGTCGAGCAGCTCTGCTTGCAGTATCTGAAGCTCAAGGAGAGTTTCCAGGGTCAGTTTCCATCGCAGTTCAGCACGCCGTCCAAGCACTCCGGTTCCCGAGCAGGGAGCGTCGAGCAGGATGCATTCGGGACGGATGTCGGGCGTAAAGCTTCGGGCATCCTCTGCCACGGTACGGATAATGGTGATGCCGAGAGCTTCGGCATGCGACTCTGTTTTTGCAAGTTTCTGTTCATAGCGGTCAACGGCGGTAATTTGGCCACTATTGTTCATGAGCTCAGCCATGAAGGTAGCTTTCCCTCCCGGTGCTGCACACAGGTCGAGCACCTTGCTGCCCGGAGTAGGATTGAGCAGCAGGCAGGCAAGCGCCTGTGTCGGGTTTTGAACGGTGAGACGTCCGTCGATGACTGCGGGTTCAAAAGAGCTGAAATCCTTCGAGAGAAAGAAGCTTTCAATGCCGCACTCTTCGTGTGCAGCGTCCACCATTGTCGGGTCGGAAAAAAACTTCCCTGCTGAATTTTTTAATCGGTTAATTCTGAATCCAAAAGAGGGAAACTGGTTGTTATAGATGAGGGTGGCTTCACACTTTTGCAGCCCGTAAGCCTTGACCCACCGGTCAACGAGCCATTGCGGGTGCGAGTACTTGACGGCGAGCTGCTCTTCAGCACTTTTCTCTTTCAGCCACTCCTCAAGGGTGACGCTTTCGGGAGTGATTTTTCTCAAAACACCGTTGACCAGTTTCGACATGCGCTCACCTTTGTATTTTCGGGCAAGTTTAACGCATTCGTTGACGGCAGCCCAGTCGGGAACCTTACTGAGGAAGAGTATTTGGTAAGCTCCGAGGCGGAGAATGTTTTTCATGACCGACGCAGCCTTTTCCAAATTGTGGTGGTAGAACCGTCCGATAATGAAATCAAGCTGAAGCCGGTAGCGCAAAATCCCGTTGACCAGACCTGTGGTGAGTGCCCGGTCAATACGGTTCAGTGCGGAGTGCTGTAGAGCTTGGTGCAAAATCTGGTCAGATCGCTGTTTTCCGGTTTCAAGTGACTGCAAGACATGCAATGCCAGTTCTCGTGCTGTGGTCATGGGTAATCATTAAAAACAATTAAAATACATTGGCCCTTCAGGCTGTTTGTAAAATACTATTCCCTGTTGTAGATTAATCAGACTAAATGTTCTTTTCAAGATTTCAAGCTATCATCGAGAAAGGTGGAGGGACTGGCCCTGAGAAGCCTTGGCAACCGTCATTACCACAATGAGCGGTGCCAATTCCATCCCGGAATAAAGGCCGGGAATGATGATGGTATGTATGCCTTTCTTCCGGGTTCATACCTCTCTTCGGATATTTTTCCTGTAACTGGTTACTTTGTAACGGGTTGATCATACTGGTGATAGCAAGGCCGTTTTTGAACAAGCCATTGCAAAACTGACACGAAGCGCATGAGAGCATATACTGAGTTGATTTCCAACAAAACGCACTATTTCGATACCACAGAACCCTTTCAGACCGAGCTTGGCGATACGCTTCCTTCGGTGCGGGTTGCCTACAGAACCTGGGGAACACTCAATGAGCGCAAAGATAATGTGGTGCTTGTCTGCCAGGCACTTACCGGTTCTGCTGATGCAGATGGCTGGTGGGAGGGAATGTTTTCACAAGGGGGCGCTTTTGATGAGAGCGTGGATTTCATGGTCTGCAGCAATGTGCTTGGCAGTTGCTATGGTACGACGGGCCCAACATCCCTCAATCCTCTTACTGGACGCAATTATGGCCCCGATTTTCCACTGATCACGATCAGGGATATGGTTGAGGTACAGCGGCTTCTGCTTGCAGGTCTCGGCATTGAGCGTGTCAAGCTCGTTGTCGGAGCCTCTCTTGGAGGTATGCAGGTTCTTGAGTGGGGTGCACTTTATCCTGACATTGTTCAGGCTCTTATGCCGATGGGCGCTTCCGGCCGTCACTCGGCATGGTGCATAGCGCAGAGCGAAGCCCAACGGCAGGCGATTTATGCCGATCGAGACTGGAACGATGGATGGTACGAGGCCGGTCATCCTCCGGCAAGAGGGCTTGCTGCTGCAAGGATGATGGCCATGTGCAGTTACCGGAGCTTCGAAAACTTCCAGGCACGGTTTGGTCGGGAGTATCATCACGGCACAACATTTAAGGCGGAGAGCTATCTGCACCATCAGGGGCGCAAACTGGTCGAGCGTTTTGATGCCAACAGCTACGTTGCCCTTACCAAAGCGATGGATCTGCACGATCTCGGGCGGGGCAGGGGAGCTTATGAGGATGTTTTGCGCTCCATTGCGCTTCCTGTGGAGATTCTCTCCATCAATTCCGATATTCTTTACCCGAAAGAGGAGCAGGAGGAGCTTGCCCGGTTTATGCCAAAATCAAGCATTCTTTACCTCGATGAGCCATACGGCCATGACGCTTTTCTTATTGATGTTGAAAAGGTGAGCCGTATGGTCAGGGAGTTTTTGGATGGGAGGGCTTTGCAGGCTCACTCTGCGGCTTGAATCTCGTCAAACCTCGTGTAGTGGCGCAAAACCTCCGGAATCATGATGGAACCTTCCGCAGTCTGGTAGTGCTCAAGCAGGGAGACCATGAGTCGGGAGGTAGCCAGGCCTGAGCCATTCAGGGTGTGGACAAATTCAGGTTTTGCATTGCTCTCCGGTTTGAAGCGAATGTTGGCACGCCGCGACTGATAATCCTCAAAGTTGGAACAGCTCGATGCTTCAAGATATTTCTGTTCCGCCGGTGACCAGACCTCAATGTCATAACACTTCGTTGCATTGGCACTGATGTCGCCGCTGCAAAGTAAAAGCACCCGGTAGGGAATTTTCAGGGCGGTGAGAATTGCTTCAGCATTTTCACGAATCATTTCAAGCGCGTCGTATGACTCCTCGGGCCGGGTAAACTTTACCATCTCAACCTTGTTGAACTGGTGTACCCTCAGGAAGCCCCTGGTATCCTTGCCATAGCTTCCCGCTTCACGACGGAAACAGGCTGAGTAGGCAGCATAGGAGATCGGCAGTGCCTTTGGATCCAGCATTTCTCCACGGTGCAGATTGGTTACTGGCACCTCTGCTGTTGGTATGGCGTAGAGATCATCCTCCCCGATATGGTAGACCTGGTCGGCGAATTTCGGCCACTGTCCGGTGCCCCTGAGTGACTCCCTGTTGACGAAAAAGGGCGGAAAGACCTCGATATAGCCGTGACGCTCAGTATGGCAGTCGAGCATGAAGTTAATCAGTGCTCGTTCAAGGCGAGCACCTTTTCCCATGTAGACAGGAAAGCCTGCTCCGCAAACCTTTGCTCCTCGTTCAAAATCAAGAATCTTGAGGGATTTCCCCAGCTCAAGGTGATTCTTGACCGGAAAGTCAAAAGTGTAGGGAAAGGATACCGGTTCCCCGAAGAGCTGGTTGTCGTCAGCAGAACGCCCGGCCGGAACCGACTGGTGCAGCTTATTGGGAAGCCCCAGAAGAATGGACTCAATCTTTTTTTCAATACCTTCGGAGCCGTTGAGCAGGGTGTCTATTTCGGCAATCCTTGCCCCTTCAAAATCGGCTGTTTCCATGATGGTCTTTAGCTCGTTTTCAAAGGATGTATCGCCTCTTTTTTTCAAGGCTGCAAGATCTTTTGAGCGCTTGTTGCGCAGTGCTTTCAGATCATCAGATTCCCTTACGAGCGCCTTGCGTTTTTCTTCCAGATCAAGAAGCTGGTTGATTTTTGGCTCTTCGGAGGCAAGCTGACGCTTGTGCAGCATGGCGACAACCTCCTCCGGATTCTGGCGAATATAGTTAATATCAAGCATGATGTTGAAGGGAGTGGGTTATGCTGAAAGCAGTGACTTGACGATTTCCTGAACCTTGGTGCCGTCAGCCTTTCCTTTAAGTGCTTTCATGGCAAGGCCCATGACTTTTCCGATATCTTTCATGGATGTTGCTCCTGTTTTGGCTACAATATCCTCTACAGCAGCCCTGACATCTTCATCCGAAACCGGCTCAGGCAGATACTCTTCGATAACGGTGAGTTCAGAGAGTTCTATTGCGGCCAGGTCGGGACGGTTTCCGGCGGTAAACTGCTCGATGGCATCCCGCCGTTTTTTTGCAAGGCTGACGAGCACTTCAATCTCCTGCTCCTCACTCAGTACTCCCTTGCCAGCAACGCGGATGGAGACCTCTTTTTCAAGGAGCGTTGCCCGAATAGAACGGATGGCGTTCAGACGGGTCTTGTCGCCGCTTTTCATTGAATTTTTCAGATCCAGGTCTATTTTTTCTTTCAGACTCATGGTTGTTTGTGCTCAAAAGTTTATTTAAAAAGAAGAATCGGCAAAATACAGGAAAAAAAGCGGCTTTCCCACAAGAGCTTTTGCTTTGTTATTCATTGATATCGCCGCAAACCGGCCTCAGCACAAGCTCTTCAACCGACGTTCGCTGTGGCATGAAATAGGCGCCGACAACAGGAGCTGCAATATCTTCGGGCCGCATCATCACCGATTTCATGGTGTCGGGCACCTCTCCCCACATCGGCGTATACACCGCACCGGGCATGACATTGGTAATTCGGACATTGCACTCTTTTGCATAGAGTCGCATTGCTTCAACCAGTCCCTTCTGTCCGAATTTTGACATACAGTAGATTGAAGAGCTTTTGAAGGCGATCTCCGCTGCAATGGAGGTTATAAAGAAAATGTGGCCTGCTTTTCTCTCTTCCATGATCGCAAAAACTCTTTGTGTGAGGAAAAAGGTGCCCTTGAGGTTTGTCGACATGGTATAGTCAAAATCCTCCTCTGTCATATCGGCGAGTGGTTTGAACCGTCCAACTCCGGCATTGTTGACCAGGCAGTCAATGGTTCCGTAACGCTCCAGCGTCGTGCTGACGAGACGCTCAATCTGGGCGGTATCGGCAATGTCCGCCTGAAAGATATCCGCAGTTGCCTCGAATGAGCGGCACTCGCTGGCAACCGACTCCAGATCGGAAATGGTTCTTGATACAAGGATAAGCACGGGCTCAAAACCCTTCTGCGTTCCTGTTGCCCGGGCAAACTCAAGGGCAATGGCCTTGCCGATTCCCTTGCCAGCTCCGGTGATAATGATAATCTGTTTCATTTTTTTTTGTGGATAGCGTTTTTTTTCACGTTATGAGAGCTCTTGCCACTCTTTATGAATAGCATTAAGAACGTCATGCAATGCTGTTTTTCTTCGCAGAAACGAAATAAGTGAGAAAATATTTATATATTCGTAACGTAAATAAACTGCGGATGCGTTACTTGGCCGCATTGCACATCCTCGAAAAATGGTAAATTTTCAGGTTTATCATGGCAATAAGTAAAGTTAAATGGTTTGATGGCAAAAAAGGCTACGGCTTTCTTTTGAATCCGGAGGGCGGAGAGGATATCTTTGTCCATTTTTCCGCCATCCAGTCGGATCAGAATTTCAAGGTATTGAACCAGGATGCCGACGTTGATTTTGAACTCGACACAACGCAGAAAGGGTTGCAGGCAAGAAATGTTCGTGAAATTTCTCCGAACGGCTCGGGTAATTCTGTGACTGTCCAGATGTCGTTTGGCTGAAGAGCAGCCTCTTAGAGTATGCCGCTCTCCCGAAAGCTGAACCATCCCGTTTTTCCGGTGATGACGTGGTCGAGGAGGTCGATCTGGATGACTGCGCTCGCTTTTTTAAGGAGCTCGGTGACTTGTTTGTCGGCGCTGCTTGGTTCAGTATCGCCCGAGGGGTGGTTGTGCACCAGGATGATGGCGTGAGCACTCTCCTTTATGGCCGCCTTGAAAACCTCCCTTGGATGGATGAGGGCTGCATTGAGTGTTCCTACAGAGACAAGCTCGGTTTTTGTGATCTGGTTTTTGGTGTTCAGGTGAAGCACAAAGAGATGCTCTTTGGTTTCATCCGGAACCCGGCCCGCCATGTATTCAAAAATATCGCTTGCAGCCTGAATTTTTTTATTCTGGTTGCGGCTGTAGTGGAGTCGTTTGTTCAGTTCAAAGACCGCCACAATCTGCATTGCCTTGGCCGCCCCAATTCCCCTGACCTCCTGGAGTTCTTTGATCGTTATGCCGGAAAGTTTTTCAAGGGTAAATTTTGCAATAATTTCATTGCAGATATCAATAATGTTGAGGTTTTTTGTGCCGTTGCCCAGGATAATGGCAAGGAGCTCAGCCGGGCTGAGTGAGGCAGCTCCGCTGTGGAGCAGACGCTCCCTTGGTCTGCTGTCCGGGTCAAAATCATGAATTCGCATTGTTCGCCCTCTCCCGCTGGCGTTGAACCTTTTTGGTATCTTGTATGCAATAAAAGCGTACTGGTTCAACGTAAAGAAAAAGAGGGAGAAGTGAAAATGTTACTTTTGCCCGGGTGTTCCGCTTTTGCTGAAAAGGAGAGTCTACAAGCCCTCATAGTCCGCCCAGTTGTTTGGAGTTTCGTACCATCGCAGTTGTTGAAGCCTTACTCCTTCCGGCAGATGGCGTTGAAGCTGGTTGAATGCCCATTTTGCAAGGCACTCGGCCGTTGGAGGTTCATCGGTAACCAGTACCCGTGAATTGCGCTTGAGGATAAAGTCGAGATCTTCATGATCTTTTTTCCATACAGCAAAGCCGTGGTCGAGCTTGTCGTGAATCTCTGTCACCATGATCTCCTTCAAAAACTTGAAATCCATCACCATTCCCTCTTCGCTGTCACCCTTCCGCTCAATCAGCTCTCCCTCGACCGTTGCGACAACCACCCCACGGTGGCCGTGCAACTGGTTGCAGAAGGAAAAGCTGTTCGGAAGGGTATGGCCGTAATCAATCTCTATTTTTCTTGAAATGCGCATCATTGTTGTCTGGTATTCTCCTTACGGGGTTTCTCTCTGGCTTGGCAAAGTGTACACAAAATATTGCTGTTTCACCAATCTGCTGCTTTTTTTGCACTCTTTTGCCGGAGACGCAACGCTTATTCCGTTATTGAGAAAGTTTGACAATGGTATACCCTGCCGCCTTCAGCAAGCGAGGAATATTTTCTGACACCTGAGAGAGTCGTTTATCCTTTTCCTCTTTTGGCAGTCGTTCCCAGTCAATGAGCAGGGCGTGACGCTTTTTCTCCTTGTTGGTCTGGAAGGCAAATTTCCATCCATCCTTCAGTTTCCCGTCCATCCATCGTTCGTGTTCAAGTATGGCCATCTCTTTGAGTTCCGGTATGAGAAATTCAGCCGGTTGTTCATTGTTGCGCATTGGCACAATGGCGTAGCCAAAAGCGGCAAGTTTATTGGGAATATCGCGGACGATGGCACGATTTTTCTCCTTCTTGTGTGCGGAAAGTTCTGTATAGCTTACCAGTGAGCTGTGTGCTTTCGGCTCTGCCTTCTCATCAGTAACCTCTCCCCATACATACCCAAGGCCTTTCAGATTGTTGTAAAACAACTGGTGGTTAAGGCGGGCCAATTTTTCGAGCAGCTCTTCACTGAGTTCCAGATGATGAACCATTGCGATGAACGAGTGAGGATCAACATGCAGTTCAAGTTGTTCTTCAGGCGGCAGGTAGGAACGGTTGAACTGCGTTGCGTTGCCAAGTCGGCTCATGGCAACAATAGCCTCCATTGAGCGCGATCCGTGTCGATAACTCTCAACCCGGAGAAATGCGCGCATGATTCCTGTATCAATACGAAGTATGCGGTTACGATCGAATAACTGGGGAGTCAGTCGTTCGAAGAGTGAACGAAGAAGCAGCGCCCGACGGACAATAAAATAGGGGTCATCGCGCCCTTCAGCAAGTTGCGGATTCGGGCCAAGCACATTGAGAAAGCCCTTCAGTCGGCTCAAAAAATCAGGTACCTTTGCTTCAATAAGCTCTCTCTGTTTTTTTGATTTTGTAAAAGAGTCGAGGCTCGAAGAGGTGCCGCCTGCGAAGACAAAAATAGCTTTCCCAATCGGATGGGTGAGCTGTCCCTGCTGAAATTCCCCATCCTGCATTGGCGCAAGAAAGAAGCGCAACCATCCAAGTTTTTTGCCATCAAGCGGTGAGTCGAACTCATCCCAGAATGCCAGCGGTATTTTTCCCGACAGAGCCACATCACGAATTTGATGAAAGGCATCAATCAAGTCAGCCGGGCTTTTGAACTGGGAGAGATTAAACGTATGTGTTCTCTCTGCAATTTTTTTATCACTATTGGCCGCTTTGGCAATTTGCTTGACAGCAAAGGATTTTCCTGAACCAGGAGGGCCAAAAACGGCGATTGAAATAGGTCGATCTTCCTGCTGATTGCAATATTCTGAAATTAGGCTATGAATGCTTCTGAGTGATTCGATCTCCTGACGATCCACTGTAACAAGATCCCCGAATTCTCCGATTGGAATGTTTTTCAAAGCGGCTTTTGCCCCTTGAAGGACTATACGCCGACTCAACGCTTCAAGGTCATCATAATAACGATCGCTGAGGATTGTCCAGAATGATGCCTGAGAATGTTGTTCAGCGTCGTATGTCGGGCACTCGGCAACTGCAAGGGGCCTTTTTGTGCTTTGCAACTCTGTCGTTACCTCTTCAATCGGGAAGCGCAGGCGAGGTGAAGAGTCGGTACCGCCATCATAGCCGATTTTGTGGAGATGACGCATCGCCACTATGCCGGTCTGGATTCCTTTTGCAAGGTCAGGGTTTTCTCTGGCAAGAATAATTTCGCGTACAATTCCTGTTACCAGTACAGACGTTTTGCCAATAATCTCTCCTTTTCCTGCCGGCCATTCTCGTTCCATGTGCAAAGGATCAAAAAAGAGTTGGGAACGGTCATGTTTTTTAACCCCGGGAAGAAGCAGCGCTCCGGTCGGACCGAATGAAACGACCGTATAGGCAGAATTGGTCAGGCTGTTGATCATCGGATTGTGCGCCAGTTCCCAAATCAGCTCCTGTGCAGTTTTTTCCCATGAAATCTGGGCGCTGACCTGAATGGCCGACTTCCGCAAATCGTTAATGCTCAAAACAACAATCAGGCGATCAGAAAAGTTTGAGACAAGATGCTCCCATAAGGCACCCTCCGCGATTGGCTGCGACATTTTTACAATAATCCATGGAGCCCTTTCATCTCCGGTAGAAAGGGTTATCGCTTTGGGCCAGAGAGAGGGTTGATCGCGGAAGCCAAGGTTGCTGTCATCAATGATGATAATATCGGCATTAATCGGGCCAGAGGAAAATTCGTCGGACTCATGGTGTTCCAGGTCGATTTTGGATGAGCGGTCAAGGCCCAGAAAGCGCTCAACCCGCCAGATAACGGTGTCGGAAGCATCCTTGTCATGGTATGGAGACCAGACGGAGTAACAGTGGTAGTGGCCCGGATCGTAGGGATCAACAGTCTTTGTTGAGGTTGAGTGTGTCGTTGTCACTTCAACCGCAAAGGGCAGCTCGCCTTTGAGTTGGTTTGCCATTGAGGTAACGAGGTCGGCAAGAAGAGCTGCGCTGCCATGCTGCCAGCTCATTCGGCAAAGGAGTGCAGCACTGCCATGCTGCCAGTTCATTCGGCAACTGTCTCCACCAGTCCAGTCACTTAACTCATTTGATTCGCTTGATATATGCGCGATATTCCAATCAATCGTAACGTCACCGGTAACAAACACCGAGAGAGTCTTGCATGTTGATGGCATTGTCAAGTAAAATTGGATTTAAAAAACCTGCTGAACCCTCAGCGGGCAATATTTTCTGTAGAATAAAAAAAATAATGAGTTAAAAACGAAGAATTATGTGGAGAGGCAAAAAGGGGAGTGCTTTTTTTCTGAAAGTGTGGAACGGCTTTTTTTGAGCCGTTCCGCAATGTGGATATGTTATGGCCGTGTCCAGACTGAACCTCCGAAGCCGCCGGTTTTAAAGGTGGCGGTTGCTTTGTTCGGGGTATCAAGACGAAGAGTCAGGTTTCCTGATGACATTATTGAGCCTTTTGGGACATCTGCCCAGCGGAGATTGATCTGGTTTCCAACAACCTGGCCAACTGCCACATTTGACCAGGTTGGAGTGGTTGGAGAGTTCTCTCCAAACCAGTAGACATCTCTTCCAATTTGACGAATGTAGTAGGAGCCACCATCATTACAGCTCCACCTGCCCGTTAAGTCAGCAAATGCAAGGGCGGGAAGTGAGAATACGACAAGAAAAAGCAGGGTTTTCAGTTGTTTCATGATTGCCTCCAGGGTTTGTTTTGTGAAAAAAGGGTGAAAGAACTCACCCAAAAAGGTATTGATCCGTTTTACCGTTGATGGTGGCCTCAATGCTGTGTGTCGAACATTTATAATGGCCACGGAAAAACTTCGACGCGCTGACCGACTATCAGCGATGCCGTAATTACAGTGAAGGGTTTTTTTTGATTGCTGGTGTGATAATATGCGTTTTGAATTTACAAAAAAGAGTGAAATCATGCAATTTTTTTTGGTCACAGCTCAGTTCCTTGTTTTTTCGCTTGAGCAGGAGGTAGTGATACTTGTCTTATGAACGCCCCCAAAAGAGGTGACTCCTTGCGGGTATCCTGCTGCGCTTTCGCGAAAATAAGTCGTGAGTGGTTATATTCTTCGAAACTGGTAAATCGAAATCTATTGTTTGCAATCGGAGCCATTCCCATGAGTATTATTCTTCTCGACATAGGCAACGTCGTCGTATTGGTCGATTTTCTTTCGTTCTGCCGGTCTGTGGCACGGGATCCTGTTGCAGGCGTGCAGGAGATTTTTCAGAAATATTGTATTGGTGAGCTAAAGGAAAAGCTTGAAACCGGCCTTATGACACCATTCGAATATCTTGAAGTTATTGCCCGTGATCCGCATTGCAGAGAAATTCCGCGCCGTGAGCTAAGGGAATTATGGCAGGATATTTTTTGCTTGCAGCAGGGTGCTCTTGAAGCGGTGACGCAGCTCAAAGAGAGTCATTCCGTATGGGTTATGAGTGATACCGATCCGCTCCATTTTACCTTTCTGCTCAACAACTACCCGTTACTGCGGAGCATGGATCGCTACTATCTCTCCTTTGAGCACGGTAAAATGAAAAACAGTGCTGATGCGTTTAAGTATATGCTCGAAAGCTCAGGGTGCGAAGCCTGTGAGTTTATCCTGATTGATGACAAGCCGGAAAACTGTGCATCCGCCTCAAAAGCCGGTATCAGGAGTCTGCTGTTTGATAATTGGAAAGATACCCTTGCATTGCTTTGAACTTTTTAGAAAACAAGAGTTTACCATGTTGCTGATTACCAGAACCATTGCCATACCTGATGACGAAATCGAGATGCAGACCATGCGGGCGCAGGGGGCTGGCGGACAGAATGTCAACAAGGTCGAAACCGCCGTTCATCTGCGTTTTGACGTCAGAGCATCATCAATTCCTGACGATTTTCGCGAAAAGCTGCTGCTCCTGAAAGATCACCGCATGACGAAGGATGGCGTGATCATCATCAAGGCGCAGCGATACCGTTCACAGGAGAAGAATCGGACGGACGCCCTGTTACGCCTGCAAGCGCTGCTTCAGCGTGCCGCACTGCCGGTCAAAAAACGCAAAGCCACCGCACCCACCAAGGGCTCACAGGAGCGGCGTCTGGAGAGCAAGGAGAAGCGGGGAGCTGTAAAGGCGGCAAGAGGGCGGGTTGATTATTAACAATTGTCCATTATCCATTGTTCTCCAGCCGCTTATAAAAAAAGTGTTTCGTCACCTCCGCTGACACAATATAGATCACCACAATCAGCAGCATCCAGCCATAGAAGAGCAGCGGCAATTGTGCAAATCCGAAGGTCACCGCCAGCGGTGTAAAGGGGAGCGCCAGCACGGCCGCAACCACCAACAGCGTGGCGATCAGCAGGTAGCGGCCGGGAGGGCTTTTGAAAAAGGGGAGGCGCGTGCGGATTACCAGCACAATGAGCGAGGCGGAGATGACCGATTCAACAAACCAGCCGGTCTGAAATTCCGCTTCTCCGGCGTGCAGCACATAGTGCAGAACACCGAAGGTGAGAAAGTCGAAGAGTGAGCTGAGTATGCCGAAGGTGATCATGTAGCGCTGGATAAAGCGGATATCCCAGCGGTGGGGTCGCTGAATGTTGATGGCATCGACCCGGTCACTTGAAATGGTGATCTCCGGAAAATCGGTGAGCAGGTTGGTGAGCAGTATCTGCTTGGGCAGCAAGGGCAGAAAGGGGAGAAAGAGCGAAGCCCCCGCCATGCTGAACATGTTGCCGAAGTTGGCGCTTGTGGCCATAAAGACATACTTCATGGTGTTGGTGAAGGTTTTGCGCCCTTCGATAATACCCTGCTCCAGCACCTTGAGGTCGTGGTTGAGCAGCACAATTTCTGCGGCCTCCTTGGCCACGTCAACAGCGGAATCGACTGAAATGCCCACATCGGCAGCGTGGAGGGCGGATGCGTCGTTGATGCCGTCACCCATGAAGCCTACAACGTTCCCCGCCTTTTTCAGGGCTCGAATGATGCGCTCCTTCTGGTCAGGTTCCACTTCGGCAAAGATATCGGTCCGCACCGATTGATGCATCAGCGCCAGATCACTCATTTTGCGGATTTCCGGGCCGGAGAGAACCGTAGGGTTGGCAACTCCGATCTGCCGTCCCAGGCTTGCCGCCACCAACGCATTGTCGCCCGTGATGATTTTCAGTTGCACCCCGAGTTTTTCGAGATTTTGAATGGTCTCCTGAATCCGCTCCTTGGGAGGATCAAAAAAGGTGACAAAGCCGAGAAAAATCATCTCAGTCTCATCCTTGCGGGTAAAATTCTGCCCGGGGTTTCCGGCTTTCCATGCCACACCGAGTGTGCGGTAGCCGTCGGTGCTGAGCTGCTCATAGCGTTCCATAATCTGGGCCCGCTTTTCATCAAGTGCAACCAGATCGCCGTTTTCGTTCTCAGCACGGTTACAAATTTCAAGCACCTGCTTCAGGGCCCCTTTCGTAATCACCCTATTTTCAGAGGCGCTCCGAATCTGCACGCTCAAGCGTTTGCGTATAAAATCGTAGGGCACTTCACTCTGCACCTCAAAAAGCAGCTTATTGTCTGGCTGGCTGCTGATAATGGCCGCATCAATGGGGTTCTGAAACCCCTTTTGCAGCGAGGCATTGAGCCAGGCATAGTGCAGCACCTTGTCGGAGGGTTGGCCTGAAACCGCCAGCGCCTTGTGCAGCTTAACTTTACCCTCGGTGATAGTGCCGGTCTTGTCTGAACAGAGGATGTTCATGCTTCCAAAGTTTTCGATGGAAGAGAGCCGCTTTATAATCACCTGCTGCCGGGCCATGTTGCGGGCACCGGAGGCGAGGTTGACGCTGATAATGGCGGGCAGCAGTTGGGGAGTGAGGCCGACGGCCAGCGCCATGGAGAAGAGAAAGGAGTCGAGCACCGGTTTGTGCAGCAGGACGTTGACGCCAAAGATAATGACCACCAGCACCATGGTAATCTCCATCAGCATGTAGCCAAAGCGGCGCACACCCCGTTCAAAATCGGTTTCGGGTGCTTTAAGCCTCAGTGAGCCGGAAATTTTGCCAAACTCGCTCTCCATTGCGCTGCGCATCACCAGCGCTTTTGCCTTTCCGCTGATGATATGCGCCCCCATAAACAGGGTATTGCTCCGCTTTGCCAAAGGGGTTTCAGCAGGCAGAACACCGCAGCTTTTTTCGACAGGGTAGGTCTCGCCCGTGAAGGCCGCTTCATCAACAAACAGCTCTTTTGAGTCGAGCAAAAGACTGTCGGCCGGAATCAGGTCACCGGCTGAGAGCAGAACTACATCACCCGGCACTACCTCTTCGATGTGGATATTCTTCTCCTCGCCGTTACGGAGTACCCGGCAGTTGATCTGCACCATTTTCATCAGTTGATCAACGGCATTGGCCGCACCCCTCTCCTGCCACCAGCCGAGCAGGCCACTCACCAGCACGATGAGCAGAATGATGGAAGCATCAGTTTTGTCATGCAGCCCAAACGAGAGCGCTGCCGCAAAAATAAGCAGCAACGTCACCGGACTTTTGAACTGGAGCAGAAAGAGCATTAGCGATGAACTTCTGGAGCTTCCTTTCAGGGAGTTTGGGCCGTACTCTTTCAATCGCTCTTGCGCCGTTTTTTCCGCTAACCCTTGCAGGTTACTGCCAAGCTCCAAAAGTGCCTCTTCAGGCGAGAGCGTCCAGAAGCTCTTTTCTGCGGTCTGCTGATTGGTTATTGGCTTCTTCGTCATGGTGTTGATACACTGTTACTGATCGTTTTCATGCGCAGTCGACTCATATTTCCTCACCCTGTGTTGCATCGGTTCATTCATAGTCTCCTTTCATGGAGCAGAGGTTAAAATACGATTACTTGCCAGCAAGATGGCCATTTCTTCCCGTTACAAAGATTGATCGTATGAGCAATCTGAAAAGAATTTTTCATAAAATATACTTTTCTCGCTAATATTGCTCAATGGGTCGTCTTTGAAACTCTTCGGGCGGGATGTTTGCAGTTCATTGCTCAAAAACAGAGAGGTTCGCATGTTCAGAAAAGCAGTTTTTCCAGGAAAATATATTCAGGGTGTCGGTGCAGTAGGCGAGTTGCCCGCGTTGTTGGCTGTGTTGGGCAAAAAGGGGTTGATAGTGGCCTCCCCATCGGTTCACGACAAGGTGCTTCCTCGTTGTGGTGTTGACTGGAGCCTCTACGCTCTTCCCGTTGAGCGATTCCGGGGCGAGTGCTGTGAGGAGGAGTTGGCCCGGTTATCGGCCATTGTCACGCAAAAAGGTGTGGATGTAGTGGTTGGCATGGGCGGGGGCAAAACTATTGATACGGCGAAAATTGTTGCAGATCGGGCGGGAATTCCGGTGATTGTTATTCCCACAATTGCTTCAAGCGATGCGCCGTGCAGCGGTTGTGCGGTGGTTTACTCAAAGGAGGGGATTTATGAAGGCGTCTTTTATCAGAAAATGAATCCGGCAGTGGTGCTTGTTGATACTGCAATCATCGCCGAGGCACCTGTACGTTTTCTGGTAGCCGGGATGGGAGATGGTCTCTCTACATGGTTTGAAGCTCGATCGTGTGAGCGTACGCACTCGGTTAATGAGTGTGGCGGGTATGGCACCGTGGCAGGATTCGGAATTGCCAGACTCTGTTATGAAACATTGCTCACCTATGGCGCGGCGGCAAAAATTGCCGGTGAGCGCCATATTGTAACACCTGCACTCGAGCGCATTGTTGAAGCGAACATTTTGTTGAGCGGCATAGGCTTTGAAAGCGCCGGACTGGCGGCGGCCCACTCCATCCACAATGGCCTCACTGCATTGGCGGAAACCCACTCGTTCTGGCATGGTGAAAAAGTGGCCTTTGGCGTGTTGGCCGGGCTTCAGCTCACGGACGCGGCGCCGGATGAATCCGCAACCGTTTTTTCTTTCTGCGAAGAGATCGGGTTGCCGACCACCTTTGCCGATATCGGGCTGGGAGAGGTTGACCGCCAAAAGCTGATGCTTGTAGCGGAGAAAGCCAGTGATCAAGCGCAGTTCATTCATCACGAAGCGGTTTCAATCACGGCTGAGAAGGTGCTTGACGCCATGATTGCCGCAGATGCCCTGGGGCAGGCACGAAAGGGGAAGAGTTTTTATCAACCCTAAACCGGTAGCAGCTATGTCAAACGAAATGAAAACAGGCGACGATGTAACGGGAGCCACCAGCAATCAGGGTGAGACTTTGAGTGAGGTGAACCAGCAGTGAGCCGAAATAATTGGTGATGGAATTAAGGCAATCTCCTTTTCGAGCAGTTGCAGGGTATAGAGTTCGGGGTAGAGATGTTTTTGCCATAGTTCTCCTCATGGGTGCGGCTTTCAACAGGGGCCACTCTCTTTGGACGTAATAATTGTTGCGCTATCAGGAGCTTTTTCAGGTGTCAGGAAAGAATGATTTTTATTTATCTTCTCTTTGCGAGATTTTGTATGTTTTCTTTCCTGTGAGGTTGTCTTCTCAATGATAACCGTAAGGGAATGGGGGCCCTTAATCATTCAGAGTTTGAATTAAACCATTTTTTCAAAAAAGCAAGTTTGATACCAGAAAAATTATAGGAATGTCGGAATATCAGGAGGCATCAGGCGCTATGGATGCCAGCACCACTTACCTCGTAAATCCCGTTGCGTTCATGCGTACCGGTTATGCGCACTGCCGTATGATTGTTGAAGAGGGGCGCCCTGTCGATTTTCTTCATTTGGAGGTTAATCAGGGTTATGAGAAACTGACCGGACTTAAAAATGTGGCAGGCCTCAGAATGACGGAAGTTTTGCCAGGAATTGCTGAGTCAAATCCGGAGTTTATTGAAAAGCACAGAGCGGTGGTTGAGTCAGGGATTTCTGATCAGTTTGAGATTTACCTGAAAGAGTTGAAGAAGTGGTTTGACATCTCCCTTTACAGTCCGAGGAAAGGGGAGAGCGTTGCTCTCTTCGAAGACATTACGGAACGCAAGCAGACTGAAGAGCCACTGATGCAAAGCGAAGAGCGATTCCGAATGCTTTTTGAAAACCATTCTGCGATCATGATTCTTCTTGATCCTGATACGGGCGAAATTACAGATGCGAACCATGCTGCAGTAAAATTTTATGGCTGGTCCATTGACGAGTTGCGGCAGATGCGTATACAGCAGATCACCAGCATTACTCCTTATGAGGTAAAGAGCAATATGGAAAAATGCCGCACTTCAAAGCAGAACCATTTTCTTTTTGAGCACCGCAGGGCAGATGGCTCTTTTTGTAATGTTGAAGTATTCAGTAATCTTATCCATTTCGCGGGAAAAGAGTTGCTCTACTCAATCATTCATGACGTCACGGAACGCAAGCATGCGGAAGAGGCGCTGAGGCAAAGTGAAGAGCGATTCAGAAGCTTGTTTGAAGGCCATTCAGCAATCATGATGGTCATTGATCCCTTTACAGGCAATATTATGGATGCAAACCTGGCGGCTGCAGATTTTTATGGGTGGTCGATTACAGAACTCTGCCGGATGCGTATACAGGAGATCAACACTCTTCCTCCAGAAGAGGTGAGAAAAGAGATGGAAAAAAGCCGATCATTGAAGCAAAATCACTTTTCATTCCGTCACAGGCGGGCAAACGGCTCTATCCGTGATGTTGATGTGTTCAGCAATATCGTCATCATTGCCGGAAAGGAGTTGCTCTATTCCGTTATTCATGATGTCACTGACCGCAAGAAGTACGAGTCAATTACGGCTTTCCGGCTTCGTATTCTTCATGCGGCGGAATCCGCATCGGTCAAGGAGTTGCTGTTGGCCATACTCGACTCTGATGAGGATGAAAAATCGATCGGTACTCTTTTTGAGGCTTTTCCGGAGCCCATGTTTCTTCTTGACCAGGCAGGCACAATCCTTGTTGCCAACAAGTCATTCATAACGGGAATCAAGGGAGGAGAGGCAACCGTTGTGGGTACCACTATCGCCAGTCACCTTTCATATCGCGTTGCCTTGGAATGGGAAAAAAAGATAAACGAGGTACTCTGCACCGGCGAGCGGCTTGCTTTTGAAGATGAACGAAGAGAGCGTCGATATCGCCACACTATCTATCCTATCCCGAATAAAGAGGGTAACGTCACAAAGCTGCTCATTTCCAACACCGATATTACCTCCCTTAATCTGACCGAGAATGAGCAGCTTGATCACAGGATACATTATCGCAACCTCTTTAACAATATGCTGAACGGGTTTGCCTACTGCCGAATGGTCTATAATGGCGATCATCCGGTAGACTTTGTGTTTGAAGTGGTTAACCTGAATTTTAAAAAATTGTTTGGAATACAAAACCTTGAGGGTCGAAAGTTTTTTGAAGTAACGCCTGATAGTGTAAAATCAGATCTGCCATTTGTAGAACGATTGGGACGTATTGCCGATACTGGTGTTTCTGAACGATTTGAATTCCACTTTAAAAAACTGAATCGTCGGTTCGATATCACTTCCTACAGTCAGCAGAAGGGTTACTTTGTTCTGGTTCTGAAGCCTGTGAAGATGATGAACACCTGTAACTGGGAGTGGAATCTGGAGAGTGGGGAGATGATATGGAGTGATGATGCGTGGATGTTTTACGATCAACACTGGTATCTGGAAAATCCTTCTTATGAGGGGTGGCTGAACTCCATTGCCTCCAGTGACCGGGAGAGTACCCTGCAAGCGACACAGAAAGCCCTTGCTGAGGGTGAGAAATTTAATGTAGTCTATCATACCACAGACGCTGAGGGTATTGTTCGCCACTTGAGGAGCCAGGGATTGCCGGTAAAAGGCGATGACGGTGTGATTAGGCGATATCTTGGTATCAGCACAGATATTACCGAATCGAGCAGTGA
>CAIXCO010000192.1 GCA_903917955.1 uncultured Chlorobiaceae bacterium
GCAAAAGCGGGTCAGCCAATCGGCGTCAATGATGTTCATATCGCCGCTCATGCCCGCAGTGAGGGGCTGATTCTGGTCACCAACAATGTCAAGGAGTTTATCAGGGTACCCGCCTTGCAGATTGAGAATTGGGTGAGCCCGTAAGAGAAGCGCTATGCCCTGATCACCGAAAAGAGTTTGATGATTTTTTATAGCTCAAAAACGCCCGGCACGAACTGACAACAGAGAACCATAATGCTGACACATCTGAAATTGCATAACGTTGGCCCATCCTCTGACATGGAGCTGGAGTTTGGCGAGCGGCTGAACCTGATTACCGGCGACAATGGACTGGGGAAAAGTTTTTTGCTCGATATTGCATGGTGGTCAATGACGCGAAAATGGCCAGCTCAAATCAATCCATCGCTCTCTTCAGGGTTGATGGCCAAACCCCGGGGAAGCGGTGCGGCATCTCTTGAATTTACTTTTACTGCGAAGTCCAGAACATTCTGCTATGTGAGCACCTTTGATCGCAAGGCTCAGGGGTGGACGGGCAAGGCGGGTCGTCCGGCAAATCCCGGTCTGGTTTTGTATGCGCAGGTTGACGGGAGTTTTTCCTTGTGGGATCCCGCCCGAAATTACTGGCACCAAAGTGGAAAAATTGATGTTCAGGATCGGCCATCGGCTTATGTCTTCACTCCCCGTGAAGTCTGGGATGGTTTGCGGGATGAAGAGCGCGGCTTGATGTGTAATGGCCTCATTGCCGATTGGGCTGGATGGCAAAAGGAAAACAGTCAACCTTTCAGGAGCCTTTGCGCGGTGCTCAAAGAGCTGTCGCCATCCGCTGAAGAGCCTGTTATGCCCGCTGAGTTGACCCGCATCAGCCTTGACGACCCACGCGACATTCCAACGCTCAAAATGCCCTATGGCCAATCGGTACCGGTCGTCCATGCCTCGGCAGGAATCCGGAGGATTATTGCTTTGGCATACCTCCTCGTCTGGAGCTGGGAGGAGCATCAAAAAGCCAGCGCCTTGCTCGACCAGCCAGCTACCACCCAGATTGTTTTTCTTGTTGATGAAATTGAGGCGCACTTGCATCCCAAATGGCAACGCAGAATAGTTGGCGCCCTGCTTGGTGTTATGAAGACCCTGACCAGCAATGCCGAGGTACAACTCATTACCGCAACACATTCACCCTTGGTTATGGCCTCGGTTGAGCCCTCTTTCGACTCCGATAAAGACGCATGGTTTGACCTTGATCTTGTTGTTGACGAGCATCAAAATGCTGAGGTCGGGCTTGTCAAGCGTCCCTTTATTCGTCGGGGTGATGTGTTGAACTGGTTAACCTCTGAAGCGTTTGATTTGAGCAGTACCCGCTCTTTCGAAGCCGAAACAGTCCTGGAAGAGGCTGCAATCGCCTTGAGTGATGAAAACTTTGATGCTGAAAAAGCCAGAGCGCTGGATGCACAACTACGGGAAGTTCTTGGTGATACTGACCGATTCTGGATGCGATGGCGTTTTGTTGCTGAAAAAAAAGGGTGGCTCTCATGATTCATGTTGATCAACAGCCTGAGCCCTCAAATTTTGAGGTGATGGTGCGCCAAAAAGGGCTCTCTTTTCTCCGAAAGAAGGGGATTGACATTCAGGCGCCTCTTCCGCAAGGAGCGAAAATTGCAACGTATTGGCGTCAATGTCTCGATGACTTGTATCGCAGTTATCACGGAGAGTGCGCTTATCTTGGCATATTTTTTGAGAGGGTGTCAGGCACTGCCTCCGTTGACCATTTCGTGCCAAAATCAAAACGGTCGGATTTGGCTTATGAATGGAGCAATTACCGTTTGGTATGCTCAATGATGAACTGTAGGAAACGGGAATATGAGGATGTGCTTGATCCC
>CAIXCO010000193.1 GCA_903917955.1 uncultured Chlorobiaceae bacterium
ATCGACTTGAAATTACTGCCTCCGCCGGAGCAGAATATCGCAATACGGGTTTTGTTGGTAGTCATGATGGTTCTTTATTTCTGCATCAAGCTTGTTCTTGAGAGCTGGAAATGGCTGGCGTGAAGCGCAGGCAAAAGTTATCTCAACGGTTCAGCATAGTGATAGATTTTATCATAACCTTCCTCCATTTCCAAGTTTTTCTGCTTTTCCGGGGTTTTCTTTTCTGCTTTTCTCCAGTTTTGCATCTCGTTTTATCTGTTTCTGATGGGAGTGCCCGTACTGCAAGAGTTGATCTGGAACGGGCGGACGTTGGGTGGTACTTGCAGGTATAGGGGCGTCTCGCCTATTGGACAGTTGTTGACCAGTCTCGCACTTGACATGGCGGCACCTCGTGCAAATGAGGAGGGAATAGTACATCTGTTATTGATTTTCAAAAATATACAGTTCAATTTTTTGCCTTGTTTTTCAATTGTACATAATTTATATTTACGATTATGAATATCGAATTTCAATGAAATGATAACAAAGCCAGGATCAATTCTGAGAAACATGGCATAACTTTTCAAGAAGCAAAAACCGTGTTCTATGATGAATTTGCTGATCAATTTTTTGATCAAAAAAATTCCGATGAAGAGGATCGCTTCCTTTTGCTTGGAAGAAGTATTCACTCCAGAATTTTGATGGTTTGCCACTGCTATAGAGAATCTGATGAAGTGATCAGAATCATCTCAGCTCGTAAAGCAACCAAAAGCGAAACCAAATTCTACAGGGGTAACTGATGAAAGAAGAATACGATCTCTCAAAGATGCAGCGTAAAAAAAATCCGTTCGCTGCAAAATTGAAAAAACCCGTAACAATCCGTCTTGGTGAAGATGTTGTTGACTACTTCAAGTCACTTTCTACAGAAGTGGGCCTTCCCTACCAGTCGTTGATAAATCTCTATCTAAGGGATTGTGTATCAACACACAGAAAGCCAAATTTCACATGGACTGAGTGATCGTGTAACATAGCGTTCTGGCTTGGTTCCACGTCCAGTTTCGCTACGAGCAGGCGGGCTCAACCACACACAGAATACCGTAAAGAACTATTCACCATGACCATATTTAACTTCCCCTAATTTTTTCCGAAAGCTACCAAGATATGGGAAGAAATTCCTGTTGAATTCCAGGAGGAAATACTCGATAACGTCTTTTGTTCGCATTGTCGTGACGCTGTCAGAATTGTTGATTATTCTGGCTCAGTTGTAAGCGGTGATCTGCGTCTCAAGGGAAACTGCGCAATTTGTGGGCATGATGTAGCTTCTCTTGTCGAAGGTTCCTGACGTATGAATATCTTGCAGGCATTGTGGAGCATTGCACCATATCAGGACGGATCGAGTTTTGGGCTCGGGTGGGTCGGCTATATGGTGAAACTGAAGAGAGGTGAGTTATGAAATCCTATGATGTGGTGATATCAGGCGCCGGTCCTGCCGGATGTTCCTCTGCGTTGTTTCTCGCCCAAAAAGGGTACCGTGTTTTGCTGCTCGACAAGGCGACGTTTCCAAGAGAGAAGGTTTGTGGAGACAGTATCACCGCATGACAGGTGGTATCTATGTTATTCCAAGAAAAGAATTTGATGACTGCCTCTTTGCCAGTGTCAAAGAGCACTCCACGATCACCTTTCTCGAAAATACGACCGTTACCGATGTCATCATGGATGGTGAGAGAGCGAGAGGCGTAAGAAGTTCCGGAGGTGACTGGTTCGGTCGTGTTATTATTGCTGCAGATGGTGCGTATTCTTCAATAGCCTCCCGATTGCATCTGGCAAACAAGGAGAAAAAGCATCAGGGGCTTTCTTTTCGTTCATGTCACTGTGGGAGGGCATATCCCAATTTCCTGTAGCGAAACCTTTCATGGGGATGCCGCAGGATTTTCCAAGATGCAGAAGGAGTTGCCCCGTTGTCATCCAGTTGTTGCCGCCCGTCCGATGACCTATCCTGTCCGTCGTTCGAAGACGAATGTCGCAATTGTGGTTACGATAGAGGGTGAACAATGGCTTTGTGATCTTGGTTTCGGCAGTTACGGCATACGGGAGCCGCTCAACCTGAGCTGGATTGACCGGGAACTCAGCCAGGGTTTCGATACGTTCAAATTGTCAAAGAGCTCATAAGGGTGCTATCTCTTGCGGTCATTGACCGATGGTGCCTGGAAAAATCTCTACAAGTTCAATCTCAGTCCGCAGGAGTGGGTGGATTTCGAACCGGCCAACTATATGAATTCGACCCATCCTGACTCGATTTTTGTTCAGTGGCTGATGGTTGTTCTGCAGAATCCCTCGGGAAAGGAGGTGATGCTCGGCGATCGCTTTCAGTCCGTTTCGGAAGGCAAAACGAAGGGATGGACGGTCAGACGGGAAGAGATCCCGATGCTATTGCTACAAAAATTTTCTCTCCGGTACCAGTCATGAGCATTTGTGGTGCTGGAAATTGCTGATTTTGTTCAATACATAAAATGCCAATGTGCTGAGCGATCGGTTCTTTTTTTGTTTGAATTATCTGTATAATCAGAGTATTGCATTTTCCCGATTGGAGTACAATAGCTTGAAAAGTTTTATATCTGGTCAGGAGCGTCAGTTTCATGACAGAAATGGCTCGCTTTTTTCGAAAAAGCGCGATCACTCTGATCAATATCAGCGATAACGGCGAAAGGAGTGGTAGATGAGTGTGACGGGAGCGGCAGAGTGATGAAGATGCTGAACTGCTGATCAGGTGCAATATGTTTATCCATGTATACTTCAACTCAATAATTCAGGAGAGACAGATGAAAAAATCTTCAGTTGCGCGTTCGTTTTTTTCCTTGCTGCTGGGTTCTGTTTTGTTCGCCAATCCGACGCAGGCAACTCCAAAACCTGATTTGGTCATCACTGCTTTTGGGCTCAAATCCGCGGGTGTATGCGCCCCCGGCAAAGCAGTTTTTACCTTCTCTGTTACCGTCAAGAACCAGGGCACAGCAAGCTGGTCTGGCAGTGTAAAACCGTTTATATCCGTAAAAGACTTGCATCCCGGTGAACCTGGATGGGGTACTGGTGTCGGCATTGCACCGCCGCTGATGCCGGGTAAAATCAAGACGATTCTTGTTCCTGTTTTTTACATGTCCAACAATCCCAAGCATATGACTGCCAATGCGCCGCATCCTTTCCAGGCAGTCGTAAACAGCAATCATATCGTCAATGAATCTGATTTTACCAATAATGCCGGTCCCGGTCCCGCTACATGGAATGGTATCAAGGTTATCATGGTTGGTGCACCGCAAGGTTGTCCACCGGTTAATTGAGGTAAGCCTGCTGCTCAGGTGCAGCTTTGTCTGACACTATTATTTCACCGGAGCGCTGTTGCGTCCGGTGAAATCAAAAACTTAATCTGTTGCCAATGCCGAAAAGTAAAGTGAACTACAGTACTCAATCGAATTGGCGGGAAATTCAGGCCTTTCTTCCCAAAGAATTTCAGCTTGAGCGGGGTCATGAACCATCAGAAGAGTGGTGGCAATGGCGAGGGCACCAGGTCCACCTTGACTGTTTTCGCAATCCTCAGGCCAGGGTAAAGGTGATTTTGTTGCATGGAGTCGGTACCAATGGTCGGCAAATGTCTACCATTCTGGCTCACCCCCTCTTCAAGCGTGGATTTGAAACCATTGCCGTCGATATGCCCGAGTACGGAATGACCCAGGTGGCGCAAGGTGCGCTCGTGACCTATGACGATTGGGTTCAGGCAGGTAGTGACCTCATTGACACAGAGCTTGAAAAAGATGGACGTTCTATAGTACTCTACGGTCTCAGTGCTGGCGGTATGCTTGCTTTCCATATAGCAGCGCTCAACAAAAAGGTTAAAGGTATTGTGGGCATGACTTTTCTCGACCAGAGGGAACAACAGGTTCGTGATGAAACTGCGCTGAATTTCCTGATGAGCCGTATCGGTGTGCCCTTGACCCATCTCGCAGCCAAAACGCCACTCAGAGTTCTCAGGATGCCGATGAGTTTGGCAAGCAAAATGTCTGCACTTGTTAACAATAAAGCGGCGCTCAAGGCATGTTTGAGAGATAAAACTTCTGCGGGAAAATGGGTCACCATGAAGTTCCTCAGCTCGCTCACTGCCTACAAGCCGGTGGTTGAACCCGAAGGATTTGCGGTTTGCCCGATTTTATTGACCCAACCGGAAAAAGATACCTGGACACCCCTCTCTCTCAGTGAGCTTTTTCTTAAGCGTGTAAAACGTGTACCAACAAAAGTGGTGATGCTTGAAAATGCAGGGCACTATCCACTTGAACAACCAGGCCTGACACAGATGGGTGATGCTGTTGTTGATTTTATTGGCTGAATTGTCATTTTGGTGATATTGATGTTGCAGAAATACAAGGCATATACACACTTTTTTGACGGGTAAAAAGTATGGCGTACTTACCGTAAAAAAATGATCGGGTTTGCGGGTATGGCAAAAATCAAGTGAAGCCTTGCTTGGCGATCATGGCCGTTGAGCAAGGCAGTTCGAGGGATTGGCTACGTCAGGTCGCCCTCAAACAATTGAAGAATTTTTCTTAAATTCCCGCTTCACGAAGAGCTCTTAAACGAATCAATCAATAAATTTTCTGCAAATGTCTGATCCTGTCATCAAGCGGGCGCTGGTCTCTGTATCTGATAAAACCGGTATTGTTGAGTTTTGCCGGGAGTTGAGTGGCATGGGCGTTGAAATTTTCTCAACAGGGGGAACCTTGAAGTCGCTGCAGGATTCAGGTGTCAGCGCCGCCTCCATCTCAACCATCACCGGATTTCCGGAAATCATGGATGGACGGGTCAAAACCCTCCACCCGAAAATACACGGTGGACTGCTTGCCGTCAGGGAGAACCTGGACCATGTTAAACAGGCAACCGAGAACGGAATCAGCTTTATTGATCTTGTTGTTGTGAATCTCTATCCTTTCGAGGCTACGGTGGCAAAACCGGACGTAACCTTCGAGGATGCCATAGAAAATATTGATATCGGCGGCCCCTCCATGCTCCGCAGCGCAGCCAAGAATAACGAGTCGGTAACGGTGGTCACCGACAGTGCCGACTACGCGCTTGTGTTGCAGGAGATGCGGGAGAATAGCGGTGCTACAAAAAGGACGACCCGCTTGACGCTTGCGTTGAAGGTTTTTGAACTCACCTCCCGTTATGACCGCGCCATTGCCTCCTATCTGGCTGGAGCTGTCGGCGGAGCGTCACAAGAGGCGTCGGCGAAGATGAGCGTCAGCCTTGAGCGTGAGCTTGATATGCGCTACGGTGAGAATCCGCATCAGAGCGCAGGGCTCTACCGCCTGACCGATGAGAACGGCACCCGCTCCTTCGCCGACTTCTTTGAGAAGCTGCACGGCAAGGAGCTCTCTTACAATAACATGCTCGATATTGCTGCAGCCGTCACCCTGATTGAGGAGTTCCGTGGTGAAGAGCCGACCGTGGTCATTGTCAAACATACCAATCCGTGCGGCGTTGCACAGGCCCCGACACTTGCCGAAGCCTACCGCAGGGCATTTTCAACCGATACCCAGGCCCCTTTTGGCGGCATTATCGCCTTCAACCGCCCTCTCGACATGGAAGCGGCTCAGGCTGTCAATGAAATCTTCACCGAAATTCTTATTGCTCCCGCTTTTGA
>CAIXCO010000194.1 GCA_903917955.1 uncultured Chlorobiaceae bacterium
CCAGCAGTGGCCTGAACACTTTTTTGGTGATACCCTTGGCGAAACTCGTGAACAGTCGCGGTTGATGTTTGAGCGAATGAAACAACAACGACAGAGAGCGTGAAGGAGCGATATGTGGTTGACACCAATGTGCTGATTGCTGCAAGTGCAACCCTCCAAAATTCGCCAATGGCTTTGGTTGCTACACCTGAAGATTTCGACTTGCGTTACGAGGTATGGAAATGGTTGACCTGTTTCAGTGAATCCTGCTCAAGGTTGGTACTTGACGGTCAACAGGAAATAGACGCAGAATATCGTCATAAGCTTATGTACCCCGATTATGGGCTTCAAGTAGTTCAGAATAAGTGGGATACGTTATGTGTTGACATGGTTGATGTCTCTTATGACCGTGACGGTTATGCGGTGTTGGAGGAGCCATTGCTTACGGTAATTCACGATCGGGCTGACAGAAAGATGGTTGCTGCGGCACAGGTGGCACTTTGTGAATATGGATTTTGTGCAATTGCTTTTGCCGCAGATAGTGATTGGCATGAATGGGAAGAGTCTCTTTATACTGCTGGTTTACAGCTTGAGCCAATCATCGAAGGGTGGTCTCGATCGAAGCATTTGGAGAAGAAATCGAAAAAATGACAAACTTTGTTCGATATCCGCATATTGCCCTCCTTATGATGGGCAGTTCTTCTGCTTGAATGTTTGGATTGGTGTACATCACGAAGCCATCCAGAAAGCATTTGGAGAGTAACTGATCTTGTTTGGAGAGGAGTGCTCGCTGCTATCCACAGAACTCACCTGCATGAATAACGTTCAGCAGCATTATTGGCCAGATGCAGCATGGTGCAAATCGCGTATCAAAAATTAACCTATACGGCAAATATACCAATACGCTTATATGTGGATTCTATCTGTGCAGTGGCACATATTTACATTATTTTTAATGCTTTAAAAGTAAAATAAGTTGATATCGTTGGTATATTGTTGAAAGTTGAGTATGTGTTTCAAGGCGTAACCAACATCACCTGCATGTTCAATAAAGTGTTTCTCGCAGTTCTTTGCTCACTGCTGCTTTCCGGTACCGTAGGGGCAAAAACCTCCGTCAGGGGTCAATCCGCAGCGCTTCAAAATAGGGTATCAGACAAGGCAACGGCAAAAGCCTGGCTTCAGTTGGCCTGTGCAAATGGGTACAAGCCGGCATGCGATGTTTTGAAAAAGAAGAATTAAATCTGTCGGGTAACTGGCCTTCCAATAATGAAAAAGTAGGTGATTTTGAACCATTTCAGTTGTCTGATAATGAAAAAAATGTTCAGGGCTATCAATGCAGTTGTTTTCTCTGTTTTATTGGTAACCGCAAATGTCTATGCCCTCCCTGCACGCTTGGACGTTCTTTTTGTGCTTGACAATTCAGGAACCATGAAGAGCAATGACCCTGAATTCATGACCCGGCGTTCTGTTTTGAAGCTTACGAAGGCATTTTCACAAGACACAAGAGTTGGAGTCGTTGTTTTTGACGTTAAAGCAGATTTTGCAATGCCACTGACTTCTGTAGCAAATCCTGATTTTGAAAATGAGGTTAAAAACTCTCTGAGGAGACTGAGCTATACCGGGAAGTATACGAACATCCCCATAGCGATAGAGCGAGCTGTTTATGATTTGAAACTACATGGAAGAAAGGATGCCGAAAAAGTAGTCATTTTCATGACAGACGGTTTCATTGATAGTGGGAACGCAAAAAAAGATATTGGATTGGCTACATGGCTGAAAGAGGACCTTACTTTGGAGGCAAAGAATGCAGGGATCAGAATATTCAGCCTTGCATTTACTGAAGAGGCTGATTTTGAGCTTATTCAGACGTTATCCGTGAAGACAGGCGGCGGATACTACCGGGCTGGGAAAATGGAAGATCTTGAAAAAGTGTTTGATGCTATCCAGCAAGCAATCCTTTTCCCACCAGTTAAAACACAATCACTCGTTGAAAAAGATGGCTTTCTCATGGAATTGATTGGCGGTGCCTTTGCAATCATAATCATATCGGGAATAGCAGTCATTTTTCTGCGTGCAAAAGGTAACAAGAAGGACATCAATCCGAATAGTAATAATCAACCAAAACTGCCGGAAGCAATGCTCCTGGATGTGGAGGGTATCACCGGAAAAAATGAAATCTTATTAACGAAGAAAGAAATTACGATTGGACGAGCGGTCGATGGCGTAAAGCCCTCTGTCGATATTGCTATTCCTCAAAATACGATTTCAGCACTCCATGCCTCCATTGAGTATAGGGACAACTCCTTTTTCATTACGGATCGGCGAAGCACAAACAAGACCTATCTCAACAATCAGCCACTCACGCCTGACGCTCCAAAAAAACTGAAATCCGGAGATCTTGTCACCTTCGACAAGTATAAATTTAAATTCATTGTTAAGGAACAGATCGGTAGTGGTGGAACTGTTTTTCAGCCGGGAACCGCTGGAGGTACTGTTATCCGCCAATCGGGCATTTCTCCTGCACCAAAACCTGAGCCCGGAGTTATCGGTGATCATGGGCCGGTGGATGAAGAAGGGACTCATGTAAAGCCCGGTGTATGCTCAACACATCCAAGTTATAAGGCAACTGAAGTTTGCCCTGTTTGCAAAAAGGGATTCTGTGCCGAATGCATGGTAGAAAAGACCGGGCAGAGGATGTGTCGGCAATGTGCCGGTGATTGACCTGCACTTTCTTGAAAATGAACTGAAATGGAGAGATTAAGGTAATGCTCACACCACAGAATTAGTATTGTAAAAGCCATGTCACTTCTCCATGATTTAAGAAATCTGTTCAATCAGGATAAGCAACCTCCCGTTACAACGGTAGAGGCTAAAGCTGAAATACCTGCGCCTGTTATCCCGGTTGTCCCTAAACCACTCCACCAAGATATCCCTGATAAGGTCAAGCCGGAACCTGCAGGAGGCACGATTGTGCGTCAGGTTGTTGCGCCACAGCCTTCACCGCCAGAAATTCTGGCTCAAATTGATTGGGCCGTTAAAAACGCAAAGACCTACAGAACCGGCGATTTGATTGAAAACCGGTATAAGGTTGAGGAGGTATTGTCCGGGGCGATGGGTTATGTCTATATCGGGAGGTACGCCCAGCAGCAAATCACGTTTGCCATCAAGCAGCCAAAAGAATCAATGCTTGCTGACCGCGATCTGTTCTCCCGCGTTTTGCAGGAGGCAGATTCCTGGACAGGTCTTGGTATGCACCCAAACATAGCGTATTGCTACTTTGTGAAGCTGATCGAGGAGGTGCCCCATATTTTCATTGAGTATGTCGATGGCGGCAGCCTTGAAGAGTGGATAAGTGACCGCCGATGCGCTGATTACAAGGTCGGCCTTGATATGGCAATACAGTTCTGTCATGGTTTGGAACGGGCCCATGACCGAGGAATGATCCATCGTGACATCAAACCAAGAAATATTCTGGTAACAAAAGAGGGGCTGGTTAAAGTTACAGACTTCGGTATTGCCGGTGGAATCAAGGTTGGTGGAAAGGGCGGAGCCATATCAGGTGACCAGCAGGGCACCCGTATGGGAGCAATGATGGGAACACTTGCATACATGTCACCCGAGCAGTTCAGGGATCCGAGGCAGAATACGTTGCGATTACCGAGAAGAGGTTGGAAATAGTGTTGGCAATCCAGTAGTAATCGTTGTAACTCGTTTTTCGTCATAAAACAGCTCTAACCTTTTGAAGGTCAAGGTTTTGGTGTTTTAATTATGGATATTTATTGAGGAAACTTTTAAAAAAACAGTGAATTTTTTTACGAATGAACCTTGATTTTCTTGACGCTCACGAACGCCATTGGGAGGACGCTGAACTCTTGAAGGATGGCAATCGACTTGCCAATGCCGATCAATTGTTCGGCATATCAGCGGAATGTGGGCTCAAGTGCCTGATGATACAGTTTGGCATGCCTATGGATACAGATAAACCAAAGGATCGTAAAGACCGCGTTCATGTTAATGAAATATGGATTCGTTTCGAGGCGTATCGTTCAGGTCATCTACAGGGTATAAATTATGCTCTTCCGACAGGGAATCCCTTTTCTGACTGGAACGTCAATCAGCGATATGCGCATAGAAATAATTTTGACAGTACTCGACTTGCAAATCATCGGACAGGTGGGGAGCTTGTTCGGGTATTGATTACTAAAGCCAAACGGGATGGTTTCCTATGAGCACATTTGATGAAATTCTTCCTAACCTGACGAAAATCTTTTACCTTTTTCAGGAGGATGTTACCAAAATGAAACCCATTCTCGTCAATCGTGACCTGAATGGCAGGGTACGTCTTATCGTGGACGAGAAGTGGGAAGATGATGAGTCTCAACAAATCGCACTCGACAACATTGCTCAAAAAATTCAAGAAGAGCTTGGCTCTCATGCCTATCCCGCACAACAGGCAGTGTTGTTCGAACCCGATATTGATGATTTTTTGAAGAGAGAGAGCTGCTTTCAGCTTGAAGGTGCTAGCGATGTTTTTGTTATTGATCGTCTGGCGGTAGAGAGTAATTGGTCGCACATTTCCAGTTTAAGGTTATCTGTACCTCGAACAGTCTTTTTTTCGATCAAGGGTGGTGTTGGGCGATCAACTGCACTTGCCGCAACGGCATGGGCATTGGCTGAGCAAGGCAAAAAAGTACTGGTGCTTGATCTGGATTTAGAATCACCGGGACTCTCTTCGGCGTTACTTCCCGAAGATCGGCGCCCTTCTTATGGTATTACTGATTGGCTTGTGGAAGATTTGGTCGACAATGGTGATGCGGTGTTTGAACACATGGTCGCCACAAGTGCCTTATCGCATAATGGAGAAATATTGGTGGTTCCTGCGCATGGGGCAAATCCCGGAGAGTATATCGCCAAACTTGGCCGTGTCTGGATGCCCAAAATTGATGGGGATGGCAAGCGCCACTCATGGTCAGACCGTCTATGTCGATTGCTGGGTGCCCTTGAAGCGCGGTGGAAACCTGATGTGACACTGATTGACTCACGTGCTGGTATTGACGAAGTTGCATCAGCGTGTATCACCGAACTCTCGGCATCCACCATTCTTCTTTTTGCTGTAGATGGAGATCAGACCTGGTCAGGTTATCGTATGTTGTTTAAGCACTGGAGAAAAACAGGGGTTGTCCGTGACATTCGTGAGCGGCTCCAGATTGTCGGAGCCATGATTCCTGAAGTTGGAACCGAGGATTATGTTGAAGGTTTGCTTGAACGGGCCTGGGATATTTTTTCGGAAGAGCTTTATGATGAAGTTCCAGCCGGAAAGGTTTCAGGTGAAGAGGGCGTTTGGAGCTATGACCAGTCCGATGAGAGCGCACCGCACTATCCGTGGGTGGTGAAATGGCATAGAAGCTTTGCTGTTTTGAAAAGTTTACATGGTCGTTTGAAAGGTATTGATCATGAAATGGTGAGAGTGCTTTTTGGCCCTTTGATTGCTGGCGTTGAACTTTCCATTGAAACAGATGGAGGTTCACAGTGACACCGTCCAACAATCAAACGATCCGACAAGCGATTATTGAAACTCTGCCCATTGATACTTCCCTGCATGGCAGAGAACCCGATAAACGATCGGTCTATATCCCACCTTCTCACCTCAAGGCTCTGCGTCTGGAATGCAGCCTTGTTATCGGGGCGCGGGGTGTTGGTAAAACATTTTGGAATGCAGCGCTTAATTCCAATGAAATACGGAAGATGCTGGGAGAGTCGGTACCTGATCTTTCCCGGGTGGAAGTGTGGA
>CAIXCO010000195.1 GCA_903917955.1 uncultured Chlorobiaceae bacterium
GACAAGCTTGCCGGAACCATCAATGCCTCCTTGACGGTCAGTGGAAGCCCTGATGCTAAAACAAGCTTGCTTACGGTGAGTGGCAAGGATATCCGTTATGAAGATATCTTGATTGGAACCCTGCAAGCCAATGCCCTCCACAATGGCAAGCAGCTTCGTTTTGAGCTGCACAGCAGCCCTGCGACGCCCGAAAAAATCGCTGAAAAAGCTGCACCTCTGATGAACACCATTGATGGAAGCGGAACAATTCCTCTTGCAATCGGTTACTATCCCCTCAATTTCCGAATCCCGGAGCAGGAGAGCATTGGTGCAACCCTCCGTTCGGAAAACCTTTCTGCCCAGTTTCTTCGCTATGTGCTCCCCTTCTTTGAATCGGCTGAGGGCATTATTCCGACGATGCTTACCATTGGAGGAACAACGCCGAGGCCTGATGTTTACCTGACCGCCCATTTGCAGAATACCGCAATTACGATAGAGCCAACACAGGTCGCCTACCGCCTCGATGGCGACGTCTCTGTTACCCCTAATGCTGTTGAACTGCGCGATATCAAGGTGACCGACAAAAACAACGGCAATGGGGTCATCAATGGAGTGGTGAGGCTTGAAAAGCTGCAACCCACGGAGCTGGATTTGATGGGCAAGTTCCAGAAGCTTCTCTTGTTCAATAAAAAAGACAAGGAGGATGAGACTTCATTTGGTACCATCACCGGCTCAACTAGGATGATTATGCTCCATGGCACGCTCTCTGAACCTATTATTGAGGGAGAGCTGAGGGTTGATGCGGCCGATTTCTCTCTTTACCGGTTGGGAGCCAATGAGAGTGCGAAGTATGTCGGCGTTGACAAGTTTATTGAATTTATTCCACGCTACCCGGCGCAAAGCCGGGCGGAGAAGGATAAACGAATGGCTGCTGCACAACCGGTTGAGTTTTATCACTCGCTCATCGATATCCTGCAAATCAAGAACCTCCGGCTCAGCAGTAGTGAACCACTCAAGTTGACCGTTATTTTTGACCGCCTCAGGGGGGAGCAACTTGAATCGGTAAGCAACAACCTTTCGTTGATGGTCAGCAAAAATAACCAGCAATATCAGCTTTTCGGATCGGTGAATGTAGTGGGAGGGAAATACAAATTTTCCAACTCAAACTTTGATTTGCAGGATGGGGGAAAGATAAGCTGGAACAGTGTTGATATACGAAGCGGCGTCATGGATAATCTCTACGGGAGCAAAGCTATCAGCGTCTCAAACCAGCAGAATGGAGATCGTGATACGGTAAAGCTGCTGCTGGCCATTACCGGGACACTCAATAACCCCCAGGTTGCGATGGGCTATTACCTCAATGATCAGACGCAACCTTTTGCATCGGTCAACATGATTGGCGGACAGTCGAGCCAAATCGACTCAAATGCCGAGCTGAACGTCATCTCTCTGCTGCTTTACAAACAGTGGTATATCCGTCCGGGAAGCAGTGGCGCAAACAGTGCGTTTGCTGTTTCAAGCGTTGGGTTGTCGGCTGGTACCGGTATTCTTTCGTCGAGGATTTCAAGGCTCATCCAGAATGTCGGGGGGCTCGAAAGTTTCAATATCAATGTGGGGATGGATAAGCGTGGCGCTCTGAGCGGTCTCGACCTCTACTTTGCGCTTAGCGTTCCGGGTACTGACGGAAAAGTCCGCTTTATTGGTACCGGAACTTCTCCCGGAAACAAGGAGTCGACGACGGCTAATTATTATGGTACGGCACAAAAAATCGAGTATCGCATTACTCCGAAAGTCTCTTTTGAAGCTTCCCGCTCCTACGGACAGAACGGAAGCGCAACTTCAGGCACCAACCTGCAAAAGCCTGCTGAAACATGGGGCGCCAGTCTCTCCTACAAAGAGCGTTTCCAAAGCTGGGATCAGTTCTGGAAACACCTTATCCCGTCATCCTCCGACAAGAAGAGATAAATTCTTGAGGTTTTTGTAAATTGCCCCAGCGAAGAGTCATTCTGCAATACAATCCGGGGGTCAGCGTCTTGAGAGGGAAAAAAATTATTATCGGTGTTTGCGGCGGCATTGCGGCCTATAAAATACCGCAGCTCGTGAGGCTTTTGAAAAAGAGCGGGGCTTGTGTCAGGGTGGCGCTTACGGACGCGGGGGCTCGGTTTGTGAGTGAACTTACGCTTGCTACAGTTTCTGAAGAGCCGCTCTACCGCAAGATTTTTCCTACAACGGAGAGCGAGGGGGTCGATTACACCCGCCATATCTCTCTTGGTGAGTGGGCTGATGCGCTCGTGATTGCTCCTGCTACGGCAAATACTCTGGCCCGGCTTAGTGCTGGCCTTTGTGATGATATGCTTGCTGCCATTTTTCTTACACTGCGGCCCGGCAAACCGGTGCTGATTTTTCCGGCAATGGATGGCCAGATGTTTCTGTCACCCTCTGTGCAGAGAAATATTGCCATGCTTGCCGCTCAGGGGTGCTCTATCATCAACCCTGAAAGTGGAGAGCTTGCTTCGGGGCTGTGCGGAATTGGCCGTATGCCGGAACCTGAAGCGATTCTTCTGGCTCTTGAAGAGGCTCTGCGTGAGGGTGGTGAATGCTCTGCGCTTTACCGGAAAAGGGTTGTTGTTACTGCAGGGCCAACGCGTGAAAAAATTGATGGTGTCCGCTTTATCTCCAACTACTCTTCGGGAAAAATGGGTTTTGCCATCGCCCGGGCTGCGGCTGAACGGGGTGCCCTCGTCACGCTTATAGCAGGTCCGGTTCATCTTTCGACGCCTCCGGGTGTGGAGCGACTTGATGTTGAAAGTACGGCGGAAATGAATACTGCCGCTGAAGGCTTTTTTGGGAGTTGCGACCTTTTTATCGGCGCGGCTGCGGTTTCTGACTATCGGCCTGCTGCACCTTATGAGGGGAAGATGAAAAAGGATGAGGAGCAGTTTGAGCTTACGCTTGTCAAAAATCCTGATATTCTTGCCGGATTTGGCCGACAGAAAAGTGCCTCTCAACTGGCCGTGGGATTTGCCCTCGAAACCCGGACAGGGCTGGAGAGTGCCCGAAAAAAACTGGCTGAAAAAAACCTTGACCTTATTGCCTTCAATTTTTTTGACCGTAAAACTTCCGGTTTTGAGGTTGATACCAATATTCTTACCCTGATTGGGAGCGATGGAGTGGCAACGGAACTTCCGCAACTGACCAAGGATGAGGCGGCTGGGAAACTTCTTGATGCCGTAGAAGAGCTTTGCCTGAAAAACGGGCTTTAACCCTTGAAAAAGAGGAGAATTGCCTGGTGCAACGTTTTTTATTCGGCCCAGAGGAAGAGGGCCTGCATGAGGGGGAGATGAGCGCTTCATCATCAAGAGAGCTGGCACAGCTCTTTGAACAGGCAAAGGAGTGCCACAACTGCACCCTTGCTGCGTCAAGGCTGAACGTCGTTTTTGGTGAAGGCAACCCTTTTGCTGAGGTTGCCATTATCGGAGAGGCTCCGGGAGCGGAAGAGGATGCTTCCGGCAGGCCGTTTACGGGACGCTCGGGGCAACTTCTTGATACTATGCTTCACACTGCCGGATTCTCGCGCCAGGAGCTGTATATTTGCAATATCCTGAAGTGCCGACCTCCCGGAAACCGGAACCCCCTCAAGGATGAGATCAGAAGCTGTATGCCACTGCTTTTTGAGCAGTTGCAGATTGTAAGGCCCAAGGTGATTTTGATTCTTGGTAAAGTGGCCGCCAACACTATTTTTGAGAACAGGCTCTCTCTGGGCGCCATGAGGGGAACAATGAAAGCCTGGAGAGGATTTGACTGTTGTAGTACGTTTCATCCGGCAGCGGTGCTGCGTAACCCTCACTTGAAAAAGGAGTGGATGGAGGATATGCAACTGATGAGAGACCATTGCGAAACCATTGGCCGCAAAAAGAATGCACGTGAAAATGAGAATTGAACGATGATAAAAAAAGCACCTCTTGCCATAGATTTTAACACGGATATTGATTTCTCCAAGGAGAGTCGCGTCCCTCCCTACTCTACTGAAATTGAGCAGGAGGTTCTTGCCTGTATTCTGCTTGAAGATGAGCCTATTGAACAGGTTATACAGATTTTCGGCGATAATGGTGAGGCGGTTTTTTACGAGAGGCGCCACCAGATCATTTTCAAGGCGATGATGCAACTGTACCATAAACGGCAGGCGATCGACATTATTACGGTCAGCGAAGAGTTGCTGAAGATGGATGAGCTTGAGCCGGTCGGGGGACGACACTACCTGGCCGAACTTTCGGGCAAGGTTATCAGTGCGGCCAATATTGAGTACTATGCGCGTCTGGCAAAGGAGAAGTATCTCTACCGTCGGATGATCTCTA
>CAIXCO010000196.1 GCA_903917955.1 uncultured Chlorobiaceae bacterium
AAAGCAAGAATCTGCTCCGGCTCGGAGGTCAAATCGTCATCCTTGCCATCCTTCACATCGCGCTTGTTGACAAAGGGCTGAAAGTTGGAGCTATATCTGATGCCGTAGGGAGGGTCAATGTAGACCATCTGCACTCTGGCTGCCATCCCCTCCTTTTCAAGCAGGGAGTTCATCACCAGCAAGCTGTCGCCCGCCACCAGACGATTGCTCCAGCCGTGGGCATGTTGATAAAACTTGATGGCTTCGCGCAAAGGCGGGTTCTCATCAAACTGGCCAAAAAACGACAACTGATTATCCTCTTCGTTGATTTTGCGTACCGCTTCGATGATGCTGCGAGGGTCAATGCGCTCATGAACATGCAGCGAAACCGTCGGAATCTCAAAAGAGGTATGCTCCGCCTTGCCAGCCCATTGCAGTTGAGGGTCAAGATGCGGATCGTAGGCATAGCTTTTCTTTGCTCCTCCATCAGGGTCAGTCTGGGGTGTCACCAACCCCACAGGCGGATTGTTCACCCGTAGCTTGTCTTTATGCTCGTAAGACTCAATCGGACGTTTTGTATCGACTGCCTGTTTTTTTGCCATTGAAGTTGGATGCCTTTTATTTCGTCGCGATGGTTGCGGCTGGTACGCTCACCCTGAACGGAGAGTGTACAGGGAAATGCACGTGATAATATAGGTAACGATTTTGGATAGTTTTCTCGATATTATTGCTGGGATAAGTCATCCCGTTTCAGCACGCTTACCTGAAATTGGTCGCCCGGCAGGCGACCAATTCAAGCAGAATAAGCCGTAAAGCTTTCCCTGCTTCTACTCCTCACGCTCCCAGTCTGAATCATCGACAAGAGAATCAGGCAACCCTTTTGCGCCTTCGATATTGGCACCAACAAACCTGACTCCGTTGAGATTTGCCCCACTGAAATCAGCGCCAGTGAGCTCCGCGCCAGTGAAGTCACTTCCCCTGAGATCAGCTCCACTGAAGTCTGCATTAGTGAGAAAAGATTCCAAAAAGTCTGTCCCCCAAATATCAGCATTGTGGAATTTTACCCCAGTGATGTTGGCATTGGTCAGATCAACGCCAAAGATGGTTGCTGCAGTGAAATCTGCATTTTCAAGATCTGACCCACTCAAATCAGCTCCATTAAGAATGGCCTTGGTGAAGTTTGCACCACTCAGGTCTGTACTCCAAAGTATTGCTCCGCTGAGATCACACTCACTGAGGTCTGCGCCACAGAGATGAGCATCACTAAGAATAGCTCCATTAAAACTTGATCCCTTAAGACATGCCCCGCTGAGATCCGCCTCTCTGAGGTCTGCACCACTGAAATTAGCATCACTGAGATCCTGATCCTGAAGGTCTACGATACTCTCCATATCTTTCCAGCGAGCTTCATTCCACTTTGCAACTGATTGTAACAGTAGTTCTGCGTTTAACATCGCGCTATTTCCCTCTTGAGTTATCTGGTGAACAAGTTTATCCCGCTCTTACGACATTCCGTCAGAAAGCCCTTTTTCCAAAAATAGTTTCATACCATTTACAATGCAAGAAGAAATCTTGCAATCAGATGACCATGTTCTCGATAAAGTTCAAGAGAGAGCTTTACCCATAATCCGAGGCAGCCCCATGAATATCCTGAAAAACGTTTGTGCCAGCGGCTCATACCTCAAGCGACGGTTTCGCCCCTCTATGGCCCGTATTTTCGGCACAAGAACCGCCGCCACCTTCTCAGGCTTTTCTGCAATAACCCGTAAAAACCTGCTGGCCGATTCCGTCGCATCGCGAAGCAACAGCTCCGTCAGCACCAGAGCGGGACTCAACTCATGAACTCCAATACTCGTTACCCCTGACGCCTTTAACTCCCCCGAAAGAAAGTGGGTCACTTCAGCCACCCCCCGTTTCGATGCCTTGTGGGGCACCGCTGAACGCGACAAAGCCGCCCCCGCCGAAGAAAAGCCCATGTTAAAAATATGATAGCACGGTTTTTTTGTCGAGGGCTGGCGCTGCATCACCCTGACAGCCTCAGCACACATAACAATGGTGCCCGCAAGGTTGGTCGAGCATGTTTCGCGAATATCTTCCCCGTCCAGCTCCCACAACGGTCGCTTCAACAGCCCCGCCGTC
>CAIXCO010000197.1 GCA_903917955.1 uncultured Chlorobiaceae bacterium
ATTGAGACAATTCATCAAAAAATTATTGAAGCACGCATGAGTGGCATGGCAATCCTTCTTCTCTCATCTGAACTTGAAGAGATTATCGCGCTCTCAACGCGTATCGGCTGCATCTACAAGGGCTCCATCCGCCATGAGTTCAGTCAGGAGGAGGTAGAATTGAAGAGGGATTCTGCCAATGAGTTCCAGAAAGAGATTAGTCTTTATATCACCTGAACAACCCGCCGCGCCATGAGTCGAAAGAGCATACAATTGCTGATACCCCTCCTCTCGATCCTCTCTGCCCTTGTGGTCAGCAGTTTGATCATTGTTCTTGCAGGAAGGGATCCCTTCATGATTTTCCGGAAAATGTTTCAGGCGACCTTTGGCTCTGCTTATGGATCCGGGCAAGTGCTCTTCAGAATGACTACACTCATTTTTGTAGCTCTCGCCGTTGCCCTTCCCTTCCAGGCACGACTCTTCAATATCGGCGCTGAAGGGCAACTCCTGATGGGTGCCTTCGCAGCGGCAATGACCGGTGCCATACTTCCTGCATGGGTGCCATCGCCAGCCGCCATCACCCTCTGCATCATATCGGCCATGGCCGCAGGAGCTGGCTGGGCGCTTCTGGCCGGAGTGCTCAAAGTACGATTCGGCGTCAATGAGGTCATTGGAACCATCATGCTCAATTTCATTTCCCAGGGTATTACCGGATATCTTCTGACCTGGCACTTTGCAATACCCTCGACGGTCCATACCGCCCCAATCACTGACGCCGCTGCAATACCGGCATTTGACACCCTCACCGGCTGGTTTGCCAACTCACCGGCAAACCTCAGCACTCTTCTTGCAATTGGTGTTGCACTGCTCTTTTATATGCTCATCTTTCAATCGAGGTTCGGCTATGAGATGCGGGCTGTGGGGCTGCAACCTGAAGCCGCACGGTACGGAGGAATCAATGCCGGAATGCACACCCTCACCGCAATAGGGATTGGCGGTGCTGCCGCTGGTCTTGGAGCAGCAAACATTGTACTCGGCTACCGTCACTCTTTTGAGGCGGGAATGACAGGCGGAGTCGGATTTACCGGTATTGCCGTTGCACTCCTTGCCGGAGCTCATCCCCTCTGGATACTTCTCTCAGCTCTTTTTTTCGGGGTACTCGACTATGGCGGGCTGACCATCAACGCATGGATTCCAAAGGATATCTTTATGATCATCGAAGCGCTCACCATCCTGCTCGTCATTGCATTCAGCGCTCTTGGAAGGCGGTTGAGTTAAAAAAAGAGGATTTTATTTTTTATCTTCAGGGGGAAAGTGAATGCTGAGGCATACCGACAAATAAAGGGAGGGAAACAATGGGAAAAAAATACACAGAAGAAGAGGATAAACCTGAGCAAGCTGAACTCAGGGCGAAAATGCGTGAAGAGCAGGTAAAACTTTCCGCTTACTACCGTTGGATGGAAAAAGGGAAAAAAGAGGGCTCCGATTCAGACGACTGGTTTGAAGCAGAGGACTCCCTTACCGACTGAACCGATTGTTTCATTTTTATCAATGCCAACAAAGCCATTCTTTACGTCGGGATGGCTTTTTTTTATGATAATCAACACAAAACCTATGGCTAAAAAAAGCATCACAACGCTCTGGGAATCGCTCACCATTTTTTTTGCTGGCCTCTGGCTGGTTGTTCGCATTGTTTTGGAATATTTCGGCATTATCAGCGATGGCAACGACCGAACAACAGGGATCAAAGATCTTCGCGAAGAGTACAAAAAAGCCAACTACAAGTGACTGCCGCTACTCTTCCGTGGTGATCACCGTCAGTTCAACTGGCTGATCTGCAGAGACAAGGATACCGACACCAGGCCTTTGACTGATAACCGTATTAGGCACAAGAAGTGTCGAAAATTGGGTCGTAATCTTGCCAACCGGAAGGGCCGCATCAGCAATAACCCTCTCTGCCTGCGCAAGAGACATGCCAAGGACGTTAGGTACGGCAATGGTTTTCGCTCCTTCAACTGCCGTCTGATACCTGCCGACAACCACTGAAAAAGTCGTGCCCGATTTTACAATGGTCCGTGCCGGAATTGATTGGCTCACCACCAGACCGTCCATCTCTGGTGTGGTTACAGGCGTGCTAAGAACATCCTGAATTACCATCTCCATACGGTATGCCATCTGACGAGCATCGAATTCAGCCCTTCCCAGCAAGTCAGGCATGGGGAAACTCGGTTTTACCCGTTTATTGACCACAAGGTAAACCTCTCTGCCGGGCTTGACCTCCTCTCCGGCTTCAGGCATCTGGGAGAGAACAATATTTGAATCAATCTGGCTGATGTATTGAACATTGTAACTTTTTATCGCCTCAAACCCAGCCAGCCGCAACCGATCCGAAGCCTCCTCGTAACTCATGTTATGCACATCAGGCACAACCTTCACGCTTCCCTGTGAAATATAGAAGGGCATGATCAGCTTGTCGAAAACCACAAGAAGCCCGAAGAGTAAAAAAATGATCAAGCCTGCTTTTTTCATGTTGCTGTCAACCTCGTTATCTCTGTGAATTTCTTTTTAGCCAAAACCCCGGCCCGTGCGGCAAAATTTTGAATCAGTACTCTCTTATCATGACAAAATCGACCAACAGCAGCAACGATTTTTTTGCCGCGCTCTCAGGAAAAGAGCTGATTGAGGCCACTGCTTTTGCGGCAAATCCTTCGGCAACTTTGTCGGCATAGGTGAGTCCTCCCTTCCCTGTGACGAACGCAACAACCTCACCACTTTTCACCGCCCGTTTGCGGGAACTCTTCAAGATGGAGCGGATCGCCCTCTGTTCAGCCGCCGGGGCATGACGAAGTGCGTAAATAAGGGGAAGCGTTATTTTCTTGTCTTTGATATCAATACCCATCTGCTTTCCGGTTTTTTTGGAGTCACCCGTGTAGTCAAGCAGATCGTCACGAATCTGAAACGCAAGACCCAGATACTCCCCATAACTTTTCAAGGCGGCAATGCGCCCCTCATCAGTGGTTGCGCTCATAGCTCCCATGGCACAGGCCGAAGAGATGAGTGAAGCGGTCTTGTCGGCAATGACACTGAGATAGTCCTCTTCGGAAATGTCGAGGCTGCGGGTTTTCTGTATCTGGAGAATTTCACCCTCGCTCATCCGACGCACCGCTTCCGAAACCATGTGGAGAAAGCCATAATCCTTGTATTCAAGAGAGTAGAGCAGCCCCTTTGAAAGGAGATAATCACCGATAAGCACCGAAATCTTGTTTTTCCACAACGCATTGATCGAGGCAATCCCACGCCTCATTTCAGCGCCGTCCACCACATCATCATGAATCAGTGTTGCTGAATGGAGCAACTCAACCATGATGGCACCCCTGTAGGTCGATTCATTCACCCCTCCGCACAACTGGGCGGCAAGCAGAACCATGGCAGGACGAATCTGCTTTCCCTGCTGGCGGAGCACATAGCGGGTAACCTTGTCGACCAGCGTGTTCTGGGCATGAAGTACCACCTTGTACCTCTGCTGAAAAATTTCAATCTCATCGGCTACCGATGCAACAACATCCTTGATATTCACCAATTCCCCAATCAATTATGTGACAAGCTTCCCAAACCCCTCAAAGCTCCTGAAAAAGAGTGAAAAGTAAACATTTCGGAGAGCAAAAAAAATCATCTTGGCTACATGCTTCTTTGTTGCTATGTTTTGGGGGCAATTATGCCTCCCTAAATGGAGTGCACTGAAAAACATCTCGGGGGAATATCCTGTTATTTTCATCATCACCAACACAATAATGAGCCAAGAAAACGAATCCACACCTTCACCACAGATACCGGAAGAGGGCCCGCAGGGTGGCACTGATGATGCTGCATCAACACAGCACTCCAAGTATATGACGCCCTACGCCCCCCTGGAAAAGGGTGCTGAGGATGAAGCCATTCCAGAAAAGAGTGACGATGCGCAGAGAGAGGCTGAGCCGGAAGGCGCACTGAACTTTATGGGCCATCTTGAGGAGATCCGCTCGCGACTGATCCAAACCACCATCGCACTGCTTGTTGTCACCTCTCTTTGTGCCGCTTATGCCGATTTTCTGGTGAACGAAATTCTTATCGGGCCACTCAAAAGAAGCAGCGAAGGGCTGGTGCTTCAAAACCTTGTACCCTACGGCCAGGTCTCCCTCTACTTTCAGGTTGTCTTTTTTGCAGGATTCATTATCTCGTTTCCCTTTGTCGCCTGGCAAATCTGGCAGTTTGTTGCTCCAGGCCTGCATGAGCACGAACGAAAGGCGAGCCGTTTTTCCATCCTCTTTATCTCTCTCTGCTTTTTTGCCGGTATCGCTTTCGGTTATTTTGTCTTTCTGCCCATCTCATTGCAGTTTTTTGCGGGCTTCGGCACAACGTTGATTAAAAACAATATCTCCGTCCAGGACTATGTCAGCTTTTTTATCGGCACACTCTTGACCGCCGGTCTGGTGTTTGAGCTCCCCTTCATCTCCTACATTCTTTCAAAAATAGGACTCCTCACACCAGCCTTCATGAGGTTTTACCGTAAACATGCCATCGTTTTTTTGCTGATTGTTGCGGCGGTAGTGACCCCATCAACAGATTTGGTCACCCAGCTCATCATTGGCCTCCCGATGATTCTCCTCTATGAGCTGAGCATTCTGATTTCTGCCCATGTCAACCGCAACAATGCTGCACTGAGATCATAATAAAAGGGCTCGACCGCCACTGCCATCACACTCAGAGGTGACGGCAGTGTGACTCAGCCGCAGCAAGCAATACCGAATAGAGCGCTTCCGTCTCTTTTTTCAGCTCATCCGGCGTCCCCCTGTTAAAAAGTACATAATCAGCTTTGGCCATCAGCTTTTCCTGGGGCCACTGCACAGCAATTCGTGCCACAATCTCTTCGCGTCTCCCCATCCCTTTCTGCACAGCCCTCGCAATTCGCTCTTCAACATCTGCCGCCACAACAACCACTGCGTCGAGCCCCTCATTTCCACCCGACTCAAAAAGGATTGCAGCCTCTTTCACCAGAATCTTTTTTCCCTCCATTCGTGCATTGAGCACCGCTTTTTGAAATTCGCCAGCCACCTTTGGATGGATGAGTTTGTTGAGATCATCAAGTTTTTCAGAAGAGGAGAAAACATGAGAGGCAATTTTTTTTCGATCAAGCACCAGACTGCCAGCCGTATTGAGCGAATAGACATCCGCACCAAAAAGCTCCTTGATTCCCTCAATCACCTGCGGGTCATGAAGCTGCAGATCCTTTGCCACCCTGTCAGATTCAAAAAGAGCGCAACCCATCTCCAAAAGAAAATGGCAAACCATCGACTTTCCACTGCCGAGCCCGCCAGTTATACCCACAAGAAAAGGAGAGGCTTGCATCATTCTCCAACACCCGTTTTTTTGAAAATATTTGCCCGAACCTGCACAAGAATCAATTTCCAGAGTTCAGGATTTTTTTTGTACACCTCCATCTTGCGAGTCATACGCTCACGGGTAAGTGCGTGACTGGCAAGAAGCTCATTGATCTCTGCCGAATCAAGCGAAGAGAGTGCAACCTCTTCATTACCGGTCGCCACTCCCGATTTTAAAAGGTAATCGCTATAAAATCCCGCAAAATGAACATCATCACGGTCAAGAGGCGACACCCCCTTCTCGCCGCACCCTGAAAGCGCACAAACGCAGACAAGACTTAAAAAAGAGTTCCGAAAAGCATCACAGAATTTCATTATTTCCTGTCACCTGTTGATATTTTAAATAAGTTTTTGACGATTTACAGAAACTAAATCCCTAAAATACCAGTTTAAACAACTTGAAACTAATCTTCATGTTAAACTCTAAATAATATCGCTTTATGGCTTATAAACAACCCGCACTTCCCTACGCTGAAGATGCGCTCGAACCCTTTATTTCAGCAAAAACCCTCGGTTTTCACTATGGCAAGCACCATGTAGCATACATCACAAACTACAACAACCTTGTCGCCGGAACCCCCCTGGAGAGCCTGAGCCTTGAAGAGGTCATCACACAAACCGCCGCAGACCCCCAAAAAATCGGCATCTTCAATAACGGTGCACAGGCATGGAACCACTCCTTTTACTGGAACTGCCTCACACCCAACGGCGGCGGCGAACCTTCCGGAGAGCTTGGTGCCAAAATCACCGCCGATTTTGGCAGTTTCGACAAGTTTAAAGATGAACTCAAAAGCGCTGCAGCCACTCAGTTCGGCAGCGGATGGGCATGGCTCGCCCTTGATGGCCAGACGCTAAAGGTAGTGAAAACCGGTAATGCACAAACCCCTTCAACCAGCGGACAGAAACCGATTTTAACCATCGATGTCTGGGAACATGCCTACTATCTCGACTACCAGAACCGCCGCCCCGACTACGTTGCAACGGTGATCGACAACCTGCTTAACTGGGAATTCGCCGCAGAGAATTTTCGAGCTGCTCAGTAAAAAAAACTTCTGAACCCCCCGGAGAGAAACCTTAGGCCCCCTCTCCGGTACAGGAGATTCCCTCACAGCATCGCCGGTCACATCCAGGGCAACATGGCCGCATCATCAAGATTGACCACCTTTACTTTTTTCGGCATCAAAAACTTGAGTGCCCGATTCTCCTGATTAAAGAGTCGCTCATCATAGGAGATCACCAACTGATGCTCACCCGCAGTGCCGGAACCACTGTTGTAAAGCACCATCTCAATCTCTTTCGGCACAAGCGTCGTGTGGCCACCAATAGCGATGGCTTCAAAATTCCTGAAATGGATCTCGGTCAAACTTTTTCCCTGCCTGTCTTTCATAATAATGGCCGAAAGAGTCCTGTTGACGGGATCAATGAGCACCTCTTTGCTTCCTGCAGGGTTCGCAAGAGTAAAAAGCAGCATCCCGGAACCTTTTTTTACCGATCGGATGGCGCTTGCTGGCTCTTTAATTGTTACAAGCCCCAAAAGAGATTCCATCAAAAGCTTGTATCCAGAATTCACTCCGAGAATTTTTTCAAGATTTATCTCGCTGTTACTTCCCTGAAAAAGCCGGTTATTGAGCATGTCGTGCACATAGAGCGAGTCGGTGCCAAAAAATATATCTGCGACCGGCCACCCCAGCAAACCTGCGCTGACAATCATCCTTGCCTCACCTCCCCGATTAATCAGGATATTGCAAAAAACCCGGTTTTGCCGTTTCGGCGTTTTTATCCAAACATCAGCATATCCATCCAACGACTCAATAAAGGGTGATGCTTCAGCAACTTCCCGGTAGAGATCGGTGTATGCAGCAATCAACGCCGTCTGCTCAGCAGGCAGTTCCTGCTTGCCAACCGTCCTGAAATCAGCACATCCAGCAGCCAAAACAAGCATGAACAAGACTAACACCACCACTCTCTTTTTGCTCATCTCTCCATCATTTAAATTTGTGGTCGCACCATCTGCCGCGCATGCATTTATTTTCCTTTGAGATTCTTCACTTTTGCTGCACATTGCAACAGTACCGTAAAGCAGCAGGCAGGATGCTTTGCGGCCGAGAATGCCGTTTACTCCAGAACGGAACCACCTCCATTTTACATTCCATATCCATTGTAAGGTAAAATGCAGAGCTATCAAAACCACAAGACATTTTTCAAGCCATGCAATCGCTCTACCTCAAACCAAAAGAACACTACAGAATCCAGAAAGGCCATCTCTGGGTGTTCAGTAATGAACTTGCAATCCTTCCTCGGGATATCGCTTCTGGTGAAACCGTCAAACTTTTTACCCACGACAAAAAATTTCTGGGAACCGGCTTCTATAATCCCCATTCACTGATTTCGGTAAGGCTGATCAGCCGCAAGGACGAAGAGCCTGACAAGGATTTTTTCCTCAAAAAATTTCGTGAAGCACTCGCTCTGCGCGAAAAAGTTTACACAAGCTATGAAACCAACGCCTATCGCCTTGTTCATGGTGAATCGGACGGTCTGCCAGGGCTCATTGTAGACCGCTTCAACAAGGCGGTTGTATTGCAGGCCTTTTCAGCAGGCATGGATGTCCATCTGCCGCTTATCTGCGATGCCCTGCAAGAGCTGCTGAACCCTGCTGTCATTATCGTACGCAACGAATCTCCCCTGCGGGAACTCGAAGGGCTGACACTCTACAAAGATGTTGTCAGGGGTGATCGCTCTGCAACAAAACAGACCATTTACGATGACGACATCAGCTTTGAGGTCGATCTCTTTGAAGGACAGAAAACCGGCTTCTTCCTTGACCAGCGTGAAAACCGCAGAGTTGTCAGAAAGTTTGCCGAAGGTGCCGAGGTGCTTGACGTCTTTACCAACGATGGCGGCTTTGCTCTCAACGCCCTTTACGGAGGGGCCCGTTCAGCCATTATGGTTGACGCATCCAAAGAGGCTCTGCAGCGGGCAGAGCACAATGCACAACTGAACACATTTTCAGAATACAGTCTGGTTGCCGCCGACGCTTTCGACACCCTCGACCAGATGGTTGAGTCAAAAGAGTCGTTCGACCTTGTGATACTTGATCCGCCAAGTTTCACCAAGAGCCGCAAAAACCTCCCCGGCGCCATCAAGGCCTACAAAAGGCTCAATAAACTTGGCCTGGAGCTCATCAAAAACGGCGGATTTCTGGCCACAGCATCATGCAGCCACCACGTATCAGAAGAGGACTTCCTGCAAAGCGTCCATCAGGCCGCCCTTGCCGCAGGCTGCCAGCTCAGGATGATCCACAAAAGCTCGCAACCCTTCGACCATCCTGTACTGCTTGCCATGCCAGAAACAAACTACCTCAAGTTTGCCTGTTTTTATGTGACACGCTAAAGTGCCCGTTCACTCCCTTGCCCGCGTGCTGCCATCCCGCAGCCTTAGGGCTGCGGGGCTGGGGTTGCAGAACCTCTTCATTCCCCTTTCGGAAGTTCAGAGATGGCTCCCCTGATGTACTCTGCCGCTTCATCAAGAATTTTCAACGCCTGGCATATTTCATAATCATCATCCGCGTCATCTTTTGCTCTTTCCATACGCCTCTTTGCATCCTGAATTGCATTTGCGACAAGCTGCAGTTTTGAATCGATGGCCATGACATCCTCCTACGGTTAATGACTGATAGTGCAAAAAAGCGAACATAGAGGGAATTTAGCAACGATTCAGGAGAAGTTCGCATAAGCCATCAGAAAAAATTATGACCGACCGCTCTCAAACAGACCCCTGCGCAGAAACCATTTTAACAGCTCAATAACAGGCACAACCGTCGCAGCGGCACCAATCACAATAGCCCAGTCTTGCGCGGTCAGAAGAAATGTCCCAAACGGTGTACGAAAAACTGGAACGGTAATAATGGCCGTCAACATCACCAACTCCCATACTATTGCGAGGTTCAGCCACTTGTTAGCAAAGGGACGCCGAAGAATTGATGCGCGTTCAGAACGGAAATTATAGGCCTTGAAAAACTGGATAAGCACCAAAGAAACAAAGGTCATCGTCATGGCCTCCTGAAGGGAACGACCCGATGCAAGTGCATACTGGAAAAGCGAGAGATTGACAATCGTCGACCAGATTCCACCGGTCAGCATAAGAGAGAGTATGGAGCGCGTAAAGATCCCTTTTTTTGGATCGTTCGGCCTGCGCAGCATAATATCCTTCTCTGCCGGATCAACCGCAAGCGCAAGTGCCGGAAGACCGTCGGTGGCAAGGTTTACATAGAGAATCTGAACTGCCGAGAGCGGAAGAGGAATGCCCATGAGCGTCGCTCCGACCATCAGGCCAAGTTCACCGATATTGGAAGAGAGCAGATAAGTCAGATATTTTTTGATGTTGTCATAAATCCCCCGTCCCTCTTCCACTGCCGCCACAATTGATGCAAAGTTGTCGTCAGTCAGCATCATGGCAGAAGCCTCCTTTGAGACGTCAGTGCCGGTTATGCCCATGGAGATTCCGATATCGGCTTTTTTGAGAGCAGGAGCATCGTTCACACCGTCACCCGTCATGGCGACCACTTCACCGTTTTTCTGCAACGCTTCAACAATACGAAGCTTGTGCTCCGGCGCAACTCTTGCAAAAACCGATACGGAGCCGACAATGCGGCAAAGCTCTTCATCGCTCATGCACTGCAGCATAGCTCCGGTAACCACATTTCCGTCCCGCAAAATACCAAGTTCACGGGCGATGGCTTCAGCCGTCAAAGGATGATCTCCGGTAATCATGACTGGACGAATCCCCGCTTCAAGGCAGCGACGCACGGCATCGGCAGCTTCAGCCCTCGGCGGATCAATCATCCCTGCAAAGCCAAGAAAGGTCGCCCCCTCTTCAGCTCCCCGAATCTGCAAGACCTCTTTTACACCAAAAGCAAGCACCCGCAGGGCTCTTTTTCCGAGAGCATCTGCCTCTGCAAGCAGGGTTGCCCTCGAAGCAGTATCAAGCCGGTTACTTCTACCGCCGACACGAACAAAATCACAACCGGCAAGCACCACTTCAGGAGCACCCTTGATCACCGCAGTCATCACCTTGCCACTCCGGTGGAGGGTAATCATCCGTTTGCTCTCGGAGGAGAAGGGCTGCTCGTCAAGGCGCTCATACTCCGTCTGCAGTTCATGCTCTCGAAGCCCTGCCTTGCGGGCGACCACAAGTAGCGCACCTTCTGTCGGATCTCCGGCAATCTGCCATCCACCCTCTTCGTTTTGGACAATGCGGGCATCATTACAGAGTACTGCGGCCAAAAGCAGCTCATGCATGCTTTTGGGCAAAGCTTCCCCGCCAGGAACGGTAAATGAACCCTCAGGGATATAGCCTGAGCCACTCACCTCGACCAGCACCCCAGAGGTAAAAAGTGCCCGGACGGTCATTTCGTCGCGGGTCAGGGTGCCTGTTTTGTCGGAGCAGATAACGGTGGTACTGCCAAGAGTTTCCACAACAGGTAATCGCCGCATAAGGGCGTGGCGCTTCACCATGCGCTGGACACCAAGCGCAAGAGAGATGGTCACCACGGCGGGAAGAGCTTCTGGCACAACAGCCACGGCAAGCGCAATACCAAAAATAAGCATTTCGATGAAAGACTGGCCACGGAAGACGCCAAAAGCGACAATAACCAGCACAATCACAAAGGCAGCTCGCGCCAGCACCGAGCCTACCTTGTCAAGATTTTTTTGAAGGGGTGTTTTTTCAGTTTCAACAGATTGCAGCATTGTAGCAATCAGGCCAAACTCCGTCTGCATACCGGTCGCAACCACAAGTGCAACCGCACGGCCGTAACTGATTGACGTACCAGCAAAAACCATGTTTTTACGGTCACCAGGGCCAGCATTTTCAGGAAGAGAGGCATCAACCTCCTTTTCCGATGGAAGCGACTCCCCCGTCAGTGAGGCCTCATCACTGCGCAGGTTCATCGCCTGCAAAAGTCTCGCATCAGCGGGTACCCTATCGCCAGCGGCAAGCATCACCACATCGCCCGGAACAAGTTCCACAGCATTGACCACAACTTCCTCGCCATCACGCCTTACCTTGGCCAATGGGGCCGCCATCTCCCTGAGCGCCTCGATAGCACGCTCTGCCTTGAACTCCTGGACAAAACCAAGCAGCACAGCAAAGAGGACGATAACAGCAATGGCAACAGCCTCGATACCGTGGCCAAGAAAAGCAGAAAGAGCAGTTGCGATGAGAAGGGTTATAATAAGGACGTTTTTGAACTGCTCTAAAAGCAGCTTCCAGGGGCTTGCCCTGCGCTCGGCCTGGATCCGGTTTTGGCCATACACCTCAAGCCGCCGGGCAGCCTCGGCAGCAGAGAGACCGGCAGACGTCGAGCCGAGTTTTTGAAAAAGCTCATCAACCCTCAACGTATGCCATACTGCAACCACACTCATCCCGGACTCCTGTTATGTTATTTCAATGGAAACTTCACCCCACAGCCACCAAAACCCATCATTTACCAGAATCCTGCTCTTTGCCGGAATCCTTGCCAGAGTCACTGCCGGACTCCTTCCCGGAATCACCACCAGAGTCGTTCCCCCCCTCTTTACCTGACTCACCGGCGGACGATGAAAAGAGTGCAAGCCGTGCCACAGTGATAAAATCAGCCGTTGCTCCAGCAATATCTCCGGCTGCAAATTTCGCACTCCCCCTGCCTGAATAGGCTGCCACCGATTTCGGATCAAGCTCTATTGCTTTTGAAAGATCAGCTAAAGCTCCCTTGCTGTCGCCCATGGCATATTTGACAGCCCCACGACCAGCATAAGCCTTGGCAGACTTCGCATCAAGCTTTATTGCTTTGGTGAATTCATCAAGAGAGCCCTGCATGGCGCCACTACCAATTTTTGCACCGGAAGTCAACACTGTATTTTTTGAATTGTCAGCCGCATTATCACAGGCAGAAAGAGAGGTGAGCATGAGGGCAACAACCGGAATAAAAAGAGTATGTAAAGGGTTTTTCATTATAAAAATCAATTTATCATGAGTTCACATTACAGGCGCCCACAAAAACAGGGGCGCCAGGCATAAACAGTTCCGAGAGAGAAAAATTAGTTCAATCGAAGAGTTCACCAAGAAATCCCAGAGGACCTCCCCGTCTCTTCCTTCTGCCTGTTTTTGGATCAATATAATAGTCATGATCATCGTCGTGGTGACCATGATGCGACTCCTCCCTGCGATACTCCCGATCATGCTCTCGATCATACTCAGTTGGACGGGAACGGGGTGATTCAGTGGCTGATCGCTCAATGATTTTATCAAGTTCTCCCCTGTCAAGCCAGACACCCCGGCATGAGGGGCAGTAATCAATTTCGATACCTTGACGTTCAGAAAGAAGCAAATCCGCACTGCATGACGGGCATTTCATCGTATTCTCCTGTTGGTTGATGTTGG
>CAIXCO010000198.1 GCA_903917955.1 uncultured Chlorobiaceae bacterium
GCATTCCCTATCGACACTCATGTCAAACAATACCTCGGAGAGTGGTTCAACAGCGCAACCGCCCGTCGCCCGCTGAACCCGACCAGCTACCTTGCCCTCGACAAAGAGGCCCGTACTTTTTTGAACCCGGAGCTTGCAGGCTACGCTGGCCATCTCCTCTTTCACTGCTGGCGCAAGGAGGTAAAAGGGCTTCGAACGTTTTAGCCAAAAAAATGCTTCACTCTACAAGATTCAAGCCAACCCATGAACTGAGGAGTCACAAAAAGATGGACGTCACAAAAAAAGTACTGGTTGCCGGAGCCTCCGGCTATCTCGGCAGATACGCTGTCAAAGAGTTCAAGGAGCGGGGATATTATGTCCGTGCTCTGGTGAGGAATCCTGAAAAACTCAAAACGAGCGGTCCGCACCTGGAGCCGGCAGTCTACGATCTTGTTGATGAAATTGTTGTCGGTGATGTCACCCATCCCGAAAGCATCAAAGGAATTTGCAAAGGAATCGATCTTGTTTTTTCCTCACTCGGTCTGACCTCTCCTGACCCCAGGCTGACCAGTTACGATGTCGATTACCTCGGCAACAAAGGCATCCTTAATCAGGCCATTGAAGAGCGTGTTGCACGCTTTATTTATATATCGGTCTTCAACCAGGACAAAATGGCCGAGATACTCTCCATCAAGGCACACGAGCTTTTTGTGGCGGATCTCAAAAAATCCGGACTCTCCTGGGCTGTCATACGCCCCAACGGTTACTTTTCAGATATGGGACGATTTTTCTCCATGGCACAAAGCGGCCACATCTTCATGGTAGGCGAAGGGGAGAAAAAAATAAATCCGGTTCATGGTGCCGACCTTGCCAAAATCTCTGCGGACGCAGCGGAGGGTGAAAGTCAGGAAATTGCTGTTGGCGGACCCGACATCTACACCTTCCGGGAAGTCATGGAGCTTGCCTTCCATGCCTGTGGCAAGAACCCGTGGATCACTCCCCTCCCAATGTGGCTTGCTGAAGGTGGACTTATGGTGACAGGGCTCTTCAACCGTAATCTGGCCGATCTCCTCTCCTTTGCCGTTGAAGCGCTCAAATTTGACCATGTCGCTCCTGCCTGCGGCACCCGTCACCTGAAGGAGTTTTTTGCTGAACTTGCGGCCAGAAAACCATAGGATCTGCGGCAACTGTGCCTCATGCAATTGAGCAAAAAATCAGCTCCATTTCCCGCCACTCTTTTTTTTCAAAGCATCCCGCTTTTTTCTCAATGTCTAATTCAATACCTTGAGCATCAATTGGACATAGCGGAGAGAGCGGGAAAAGAAAGCCCCTCTTTTTCGCAGAACTATCTGAAACCTCATAGAGAGCACAAAGGCCTATACATGTTGAAAATTTTTGAAAAGATCTTCGGCTCCAAACACGAAAAAGACGTTAAAAAAATCCAGCCCATAATCAGCAGCATCAATGAACTGCAGGTTGCCATGGCATCACTCAGTGACGAGCAACTCCGGGAGAGGGGAAGAGCTCTGAAACTGAAAGTCAGGGCCGCTCTTGAGCCTCTTGAGCTGGAGAAAAAAACGCTCTCTCTGAAACTCGACAACCCGGATATCGACCTTGAAGAGGCTGAAACCATCAACACCCGGCTCGACACCTTGGCCGATGAGTATGAAGAGGCTACAGCCGCCATACTTGAGGAGCTTCTGCCTGAAACCTTTGCGCTCGTAAAAGAGAGCTGTGTGCGCCTTAAAGGACTCTCCTACCTGGTCATGGGAAGGGAGATGGTCTGGGATATGGTGCCTTATAATGTCCAGCTTATCGGCGGAATTGTCCTCCATTCAGGAAAAATCTCTGAAATGGCCACCGGTGAAGGAAAAACCCTTGTTTCAACACTTCCGGTCTTTTTGAATGCACTGACCGGCAGAGGCGTGCACGTCGTAACGGTCAATGACTACCTTGCCCAGAGAGACAAGGAGTGGATGAACCCGGTTTTTGCCTTTCACAACCTCTCGGTAGGTGTTATTCTCAACACCATGAGGCCTGAGGAGCGAAGGGAGCAGTACGCCTGCGACATCACCTACGGCACCAACAATGAATTTGGTTTCGATTATTTGCGCGACAATATGGCCGGAACGCCGGAAGAGATGGTGCAGCGAAACTTCTACTACGCCATCGTTGATGAGGTGGATAGCGTGCTGGTTGATGAAGCGAGAACGCCACTGATCATTTCAGGGCCTGTACCCAATGCCGACAACAGCAAATTCCAGGAGATCAAGCCCTGGATAGAGCAATTGGTCCGTGCCCAGCAGCAGCTCGTGGCCATCTACCTTGGCAATGCCGAAAAACTTCTTAAAACAAAACCCGGCGATGTTGATGCCGGTCTTGCTCTTCTGCGTGTCAAACGCGGACAGCCAAAGAATACCCGCTATATCAAGATGCTCTCGCAGGCAGGTGTGGCCAAACTGGTGCAGGCGACCGAGAACGAATACCTGAAAGACAATTCAAGCCGGATGCAGGAGGTTGATGATGAACTCTACTACGCCGTTGATGAAAAAGGGGGCACTATTGACCTGACCGACAAGGGTCGCGAATTTCTCAGCAAGCTCAGCCATCAGGACAGCGATATCTTCATGCTCCCTGACGTCGGCTCTGAAGTAGCCATCATTGAAAATGATGCGTCGGTCGCCGTTGCCGACAAAATCCAGAAAAAAGATGAGGTCTATCGCCTTTTTGCCGACCGTTCAGAACGACTCCACAATATCAGCCAGTTACTGAAAGCCTATTCACTCTTTGAGCGCGACGATGAATATGTGGTACAAAACGGTCAGGTGATGATTGTTGATGAGTTCACTGGCCGCATCCTTCCCGGCCGCCGCTACAGCGACGGGCTGCACCAGGCCATCGAGGCCAAGGAGAATGTCAAAATTGAGGGTGAAACGCAGACCATGGCGACCATCACCATCCAGAACTTTTTCCGCCTCTACAAAAAGCTTGCCGGTATGACCGGTACGGCAGAGACTGAAGCTTCGGAATTCTATGAAATCTACAAGCTCGATGTTGTCGTCATTCCGACCAATGCGAACATTATCCGCAAGGATGTAGACGATCTTGTCTATAAAACGCGCCGTGAAAAATATAATGCCGTTGTCATGAAAGTTGAGGAGCTGCAGAAAAAGGGGCAGCCGGTGCTTGTCGGCACCACGAGCGTCGAGGTGTCGGAGACTCTTTCAAGAATGCTTCGCGCCAGAAAAGTTGTCCACAACGTGCTTAACGCCCGGCAAAACGACCGTGAAGCGGAAATTGTTGCTGAAGCGGGCCAGAAATATGCGGTCACCATCGCCACCAACATGGCGGGACGTGGAACCGACATCAAGCTCGGTGCCGGTGTTCGTGAACTGGGCGGGCTCTTTATTCTTGGTTCCGAGCGCCATGAGTCACGCCGCATCGACCGCCAGCTCCGTGGACGTGCCGGACGGCAGGGCGACCCGGGAGAATCGGTCTTTTTTGTCTCTCTTGAAGATGAGTTGATGCGCCTCTTTGGCTCCGATCGAGTCATCTCGGTGATGGATCGACTTGGCCATGAGGAGGGCGATGTGATTGAACACTCCATGATCACAAAATCTATCGAGCGTGCACAGAAAAAAGTTGAGGAGCAGAACTTTGCAATCCGTAAACGGCTGCTTGAGTATGATGATGTGCTGAACCAGCAGCGCGAGGTGATCTATTCACGCCGCCGCAACGGCCTGCTCAAGGAGCGCCTGACCAGTGACATCCTTGACCTGCTCAGAGATTACAGTATGCTGGTGATCAAAAAACACCATAGCCAGTTTGATGTTGACGCCATTGAAGAGCAGCTTATGCGTGAACTCTCCATTGAATTCCTGCCTGAACGTGACAATTTTGAGCGTGAAGGCGTTGACGCAACCGCTGAAAAACTCTACCAGACCGCCCTCGCCTTCTACCGCCGAAAAGAGGCGGCTGTACCGGAAGAGATTATGCAGCAAATAGAGAAATATGCTGTTTTAAGCGTCATTGACCTTCGCTGGAGAGAGCACCTCCGCGAAATCGACTCCCTGCGTGAAGGAATCAATCTGCGCGCTTATGGCCAGAAAGACCCATTGCTCGAGTACAAGCAGGAGGCATTCCGTCTCTTCATTGATCTCTTGCACGAAATAGAACTCGAAACCCTTTCGCTTGCCTTCAAGCTCTTTCCGGTCAACCCCGATGAAGCGAGAGAGATGGAAGTGCGCCAGCGAAAAGCTGCGGGCCGGCAAGACAAGCTGGTTGCCCAGCACTCCCCCGCAGGAAGTGTGTACACCATTGTCGAAAATGATGAGAACGATGAGATGGATGAGAGTGTGCAGCAACCCTTGATCGCCGAAAAAAAACCAGGCCGCAATGACGACTGCCCTTGCGGAAGCGGAAAAAAATATAAAAACTGTTGCGGACAGCAGGCTTGAACCATCACGATTGACATTGCAATGAACCACCCCGAAAGGAGCTATGAAACATACTGAAGTTGAAGTCACCCTTGCCCTTGCCGCAGAACATGGCCTGAACAGTGAAGAGTACGGTAAAATATGTACCATTCTCGGAAGAGTCCCCTCGTTTACCGAACTTGGGATTTTTTCCGTCATGTGGTCAGAACACTGTAGTTATAAAAATTCCATTGCCGTGCTCAAAACCCTGCCCCGCGATGGCGGAGCCCTTTTGACCAGTGCCGGTGAAGAGAACGCAGGTCTGGTTGATATCGGCGATAACCTTGCTGTCGCTTTTAAAATCGAATCACACAACCACCCCTCCGCTGTCGAACCCTACCAGGGAGCGGCGACCGGCGTTGGTGGAATTCATCGCGACATTTTCACCATGGGTGCACGCCCGGTGGCATCACTCAACTCACTCCGCTTCGGCTCACCCAAAGATCCCCATGTCCGATACCTTGTTGACGGCGTCGTGCGTGGTATCGGCGATTACGGCAACTCATTCGGAGTTCCGACCGTTGGAGGCGAAATCTATTTTGAAGAGGGCTACACCGGCAACCCGCTGGTCAATGCCATGTCGGTCGGCATCGTTGAGCACCACAAAACCGTCAGCGCAACCGCCCTCGGTGAAGGGAACCCTGTACTGATTGTCGGTTCCTCGACTGGACGGGATGGCATTCATGGCGCAACCTTCGCCTCCGAAGATCTCAGCGAAGCCTCCGAAGACAAACGGCCAAGCGTACAGGTTGGCGACCCATTTGCCGAAAAACTTCTTCTCGAAGCAACCCTTGAAGCCATTGCCACCGGCTACATTGTCGGCCTGCAGGATATGGGCGCCGCCGGCATCACCAGCTCAACCTCTGAAATGAGTGCTCGCGGAATTGAAAAAACCGGGAAGGGCGGCATAGAGATTGACCTTGACCTTGTCCCGATTCGCGAAGCAGGAATGAGTGCTTACGAAATCATGCTCTCCGAATCGCAGGAGCGGATGCTGATTGTGGCCGAAAAGGGATTTGAAGAGAAGATCATGGAGGTCTACCGCAAATGGGATGTACTCGCCGTCGTTATTGGACGAGTAACGAGCGATAACATGCTGAGGGTTTCACAGCACGGCGCAGTTGTTGCCGAAATTCCAGCCGAAACGCTGGTACTTGGAGGAGGCGCACCGGTCTATATCCGCGAAGCCATCGAAAAAAAGCCGGAGACCCCAATCGCCAAACTTGAGGCCGACACTACTCTTGATTTTCACGCAATCAGCCTTGAGCTGCTCTCGCGCCCCAACATTGCCAGCAAGCAGTGGGTCTATCGTCAGTATGACTCCATGGTGCAAACCAACACAGTCACACCGGTAGGTCATACCGATGCGGCTGTGATCCGTATCAAAGGATCGCGCAAAGGGCTTGCCATGAAAACCGACTGCAACGCCCGTTATGTCTATCTGAACCCTCTGGCTGGCGGCAAAATTGCCGTTGCTGAATGTGCCCGAAATATCGCCTGTTCAGGAGCGCAGCC
>CAIXCO010000199.1 GCA_903917955.1 uncultured Chlorobiaceae bacterium
AATGGCCTTTGCCGAGAAGTGACACTGGTAAAAATCGCGGCAGGCATCAACATTCTTTGTGACAAAACAGGGTGACAATTCTCGTGTATTCATTGGTGGTTATCCATTTTTTTCTTTATTTCAATGTGGTTTATTGCAACTTTTGTTTAGCAACCTTCTCACAAAAAAACGAGTTACCAGCAGCACAACACAAAGTATCCGCAATGAACAGCAGGCTAACGAGGCCCAAACGGATAAAGCAATAAAGAAAATCCTGTACAACAGCCTTTACTTCGAAAGAAGGATAAAAAAATCTGATTTTGCCGCTTTTTTATCGAAAGTAATCACCTGTTCACAACCGGACGATACCGCATCGAAGGCAATCAAAAGGTCTGAAAGGTCGAGATCATTTTTTCGGGCATCTGAAATAAACGACCTTACCGCCGACTGTGCATCAAAAACAAGGATGGGAAGCAGCAAAAGCTCTCCAAGTGCATCAAGAATTTCTTGCCGTGGAATTTTATAAGCAGAATCAAGCACCCATATAAGTTCAAGAAGAACAGGAAGAGAGACAAAGAAAACTGTTTTTTCCGCCTCGGCAGCTTTAAACAGCCGGTAGACGCGTTCAGCCTGATCCACATCGTCACGAACGAGAAAGCGGGCAAGAATATTGGTATCAAGGGCATTCATAACTCTGGTTGCTGGAATTTTCGCTTGAGAGCGTCACCGATTGACTCGATTGAGAGTGCTTTTCTTTCCGCTTTAAACAGTTTTCCGTAAAGATCGTCAACATTTTTTTTGATTGGCGTCACAACAATACGCCCCCCCTTTTCGCATGAAAAATCAAGCTTGTCGCCTGAATGCAGGCCGAAAATTTCACGAACCTCTTTCGGTATGGTCACTTGACCTTTGTTTGTCATTGTTGCAATAGCCATCGTCGCACTCCTTACTCTATAAATTTATTCTTACTTAATGGTAAGGAATAATAACAACAGCGCAAAAAAAGTATCAGAAAAAGAACGTTTGGTGACCATCAAGCAGAGTACGCGCATCTCATTCAGGCAGGGTGACCTCACCGATGATGCTATCGAAATCCACGGAAAACGAGGGCTCTATCCTGTTAAAGCTGTCGCGTCCTTCAGGCATGGTGTGAATCCCTTTGGGCATGCTCTCATGGGAGGCGAGATACTGACGGAGATAATTGGTGATTCGGTAATATCCGCTCGGCTTACCTGTTGATTCCAGCACTGGCTTGCCGACGGCCCAACCCTCAACGATTTGCTCAATTGTCGCCTGGTAGAGAACCTTTTTCCGGTTTCGTTCCAGGCTTTTTTGCTCTTCTTTTCCTATCGTAACAGCAGTGGGGAGTTTTGTTTTCGGGAACGCATGCATATTCAGTATCCGTAGTTATTATTCAATCATTAAAGCATCAAACCTCAATATAAGCATACCGGCCTTTTTTCTCTGTACCAACACGATGATAGTTTAGCAAAGACAATATTACTGTAGAGCAGAAACAATCGGCAGTGACGCACAACCCGCAAAAGAACTGCGTTCATTGCTAAATTGAAGGGCGAGCCGGGAACGATATTTCCCCAAGTCACGTTCAGATTTTTGTACGTTATATTTTAAATAAGTGTAAATAGTACGAAAATGAAAAAGCTTATTTTAAAACTCGTTTTGCTTGCAGGCATTGTTTCAACTCCTGCTTATGCGAATCCTTATGTCAGCGGTTCCGTTGGTCTTGGGATACTCGGTGATTGGGGTGAGGTGGGGTGGGGTGATAAATTTGACAACTCTGCCGCATGGAATGGCGCAGTTGGCTACAATTTTGGATCTTACAGGATTGAGGGTGCGCTGGGATATGAAAATCACAATTTTAAAAGCCCGAGCGTTGATGAGATATCACTCCTGACAGTAATGGCTAACGGCTATTACGACATTAACACCGACTCCAAATTCATACCATACGTGATGGTTGGTGCAGGTGTTGCCAATGTCGATGTAACCTGGTCAACGAATTCCATGACCTCTTTTGTCTGGCAAGTTGGTGCTGGAGTAGGCTTCAAAATCAATGATACTACCACCCTTGATCTTGGCTACCGCTACATCAAGCCGGAAGGTCTTGAGTGTCCCTATGAAGGCAATGACGTAAGCCTGAATAGCCAACACATTATGGCAGGTATCAGATATCAGTTCTGAATCGTCAGTACCTGCTGAAATCAAGGCCAGAAGTTCTTCTACTTCTGGCCTTTTTTTATTTAGGCATTCAATTTTCATACCCAGTTCATAAGCTGAAAACCCGCTTGTGATCGTTCTTGCAACCCTTTAAAAATTGCTATTTTGCACCAATGCTGCCTAAACCCCTGCATCATCTCTCTTTCCAAAAACAATCAGCCTATGGACGTCAATCTTTTCATTCTCATACCGCTCATGCTTGTTATCGGCATAACGATCGGTCTCACAATTGGCCATTTTTTTACAAAAAAAGCTTCGGTAGGCAGGGGTGAGCTGGTAAAAATCGGTCCATCAACCGTCAGCGGACGGGGAGCTTTTGCCCTGAAGAAGATCAGCGAGGGTGACATTATCGAGCGCTGCCCCGCCCTTGAGGTGACCGACCAGGACGTCGGAGGTGAGCTACTGAACTATGTCTTTTACGGCAGCACTGAGAGTTCCCGTCTTGTAGTAATGGGGAACGGGATGCTCTTTAACCACTCATCAACACCCAACGTCGCCTACTACCGTGAGCAGGGAGCACTCGGAGTGGAACTTGTCCTCTATGCGTTGCGCAATATCAGTAAGGGTGAAGAGCTCTTCTACACCTACGGAGATGACTGGTGGACTACCCGGGCTTGATGCACAGGTTCACAGGCGCTTGACAAGAATCCGCTTCATGGCAGCATCGTCAAGCTGCACGGCATTGCTCTTGCTCCGGGTAGCGACAACAATGGCGTCAAGATCTTCCAAAGTGAGCCCAAAACTGCGTAACAGGGGAAAAGAGAGCAACTCCTGCCACTCCTCAAGCGTCTCCACCAGCCTTTCGCATCCTGCATGAAGATCCTTGTCGACAACTCCCGAGAGTATGGCTCCTGCCTTTGCATATTTCTGCAACGCAGGATGGCTCTCATCAATGGCTCGGAGCTGGACAATATTCTCTCGTGTCGCTTCGGCAAGCAGGGTTGCGCAGAGGGTGCCGTGCGGTATGTCGATCAGGCCACCCACCGACGAAGCAAAGCCATGCACAATCCCGAGACCTGCATTGGCAAGCGCAATACCCGACATCAGTGCGGCGTATGCAACGTCACCCCGCACAGCGCTGTCGCTTGAGCCGTCAGCGCAGGCTGAAAGAAAGGAACGGCTGAAGCGCTCAAGCCCGCTGCAGGTGATGGCGTCGGTATAGGGCGTTGCAAAGGGGGATGTGAGGGCTTCAAGAAGCTGGGTACAGGCGTCCATCCCTGATGCCGCCGTCAGTTGCGGCGAAACACTCACCATAAGTTCCGGGTCGATCAGGGCAATATTTGGCACAAACGCCGCATGGCGAAGGGAGCGTTTGAAACCCTTCCAGCCAACCCGGCTGATAACCGCATTGTTCGTCACCTCGCTCCCGGTACCCGAGGTTGTCGGCACTGCAATAAAGGGCACCTTCCGCCCATCATGCTGCATGAAGCCATCCTGACCCTCAATAAAGCGCTCGACCGGAAGTGCACAGGGCAGCATAGCCGAAATGGCCTTTCCGGCATCAAGCACACTACCTCCACCGACAGCCAGAACAACATCAATCGCAAGCGCCCGGTACTCTGAAACTGCCGCATCAACAAGTTCGGGAGAGGGCTCCCGGTCAACGGCCAGATGATACGGGCACATTCCACCATTTTTCAGACCATCCATAAGCTCCGTCAAACGGCCAGAGCGCTGCAATGCCTGGGCACCGGTAACAACCAGAATATTTTCACCAAAGCTTCCGGCAAGTTCCGCAAGCCGGGAAAAGCGCCCGACGCCAAAATGAATTGCCGGGAGCGGTAGCAGGGAGAAATCAAGAGGATAGATTGGTGTCAGCATCATGGCATCTCAATAGTCAAGCTGGAAATAAACTGCTCCATCACCCTGCACGACGAGTCAAAATCCTCCTGCGAAAAGATCTCCATGGTAAAGACACGGCTGGACAATGGCTGAAGCGCAAGTTCACCCATAAGCAATTCAAGCGCTTCAGGTTTCAGGTGGCTCAGGGAGTTGTGATCTTTGCCGTCAACCGTACCGTGAACATGCAGCACTTTGGCATATTTGAGGTATCGTTTGAGATAGTCCGCAGTCGGGAATCCGTAGTATTCAAGATGGCCCACATCAAGCGTAACGGAGAGGCCAAACTCTTCGACCACTGGCCAGATAAGCTCAAAGGGGTAGTTGAGGTTTTCAACGCAGAATTCTGATGCCGCAACATCTGTTCCCTGCAGAAGCATCGAAACAGAGTCGCGCAGTGCATCGGTAAAGCGTTGTTGCTCATCCGTAGAAAATCCGTTGATATCGACACCCGGCCCCGCCTCAAAGTGCATGACGCAGGCTGATTTTGGGAGATCACGGGTCAGCTCGATAATGCGCAGGCATTTGCCGACTGAGCGCTCCCGCTCTCTGAGGTCAGGATGGCCGAGATAGACGTCAAGCGGAAGGTGCACAGAGTAGGTCAGCGAATTCTCTTCGGCCATCCGGGCAAGTTGCTGCATATCGCCAGGTGAGGGCAGATTGCTGAACTCATCCGACTCGAAAAGTACCAGCTCAATATCGTCCACCTTGTCCTTGAGAAACTCCACA
>CAIXCO010000200.1 GCA_903917955.1 uncultured Chlorobiaceae bacterium
ATACCCGCGCTATCTACCGCAAGGTGACGCGCAAGATTTTCGACTTCAGCCCCGAGCAGGAGCAGAACATCCATGCCATCGTCTGGCTCTATCGCGGCGAGCAGGAGCGCTACCTCAACCTTGTGGCTGGCTATTGCCGGAGGATGGTTGCCGATGGTGCGGGGTGCATCACCAACGGCGCGAATGTCGGGCCGCTTTCAGGGTTCCTTGCCGCGCTCCACTCCTTGAACGAAGCGCTTCACCCCTTCCTCGATACGCTCGTTTCCGATGGTGCCCACAGTGAGCTGCGTCAGGAGCTTGAGGAGGCGACAACCGCCTTCAGGGCCGATGCTGAAAGCTTCAGCACAACCGTTGCCGGTGAGCAGGCGGTATGGGGTGAAGAGAGCTACAGTAACGCTGCATTGAGAGATGCAGTTCGGCGGCTTGCCCCACTGGCCGAGAGCAGCCGTGATCTGGTGAGGCAGAGCGACCTCTGCTACAAGCTTGCCCTTCGCCTTATCGAGCAGTGCGAAACCGGGAGCGAAGCAAAAAACAGCGACCTCTGGCAGAGTCGCGACGTCACCCGCGCCCGCAAGGCGGCTGACGAGATGCGGGCGCAGGCGGTCGAGCAGCTCAAGCAGGTGCGCTACTTCTGGAAACAGGCGCACTGGCTGACCGAGCGCTTCCCTGACGGCACCCTCTGCGACGTCGAAGGGCTGGTAAAGCTTGTCGATATCAAGGAGATCGAAGCCAACGACTGGTCACTGACTCCGGGACGGTACGTCGGTGTCACACCCGAAGAGGAGGATGAAGAGTTCGACTTCGAAGAGAGCCTTCGCGAGATTCACGTTGAGATTGATGATCTGAACAGTGAGGCGGTGACGCTTGCTGCTGCGATCAAGAAGAATTTTGAGGAGTTGGGGATATGAGAAGATCATCTTTATCAAGGCGGGGAATAGTGCAAGGGACGCTTGCACAAAGAGGGATACCTGTTATTTTTGTCGAGTCATTTTCTGACGGGGAAATAGTGCAACGCGCCGTTGCACAAATGGGGTGGCATCGTAATCTTGCGATTCTGCAAGATTGCCAAAGCCATCAGGGGCGATTGCGGTTTCTTAACGGACGTTTTGAGGTAAAGATATGATTGGCAGAGATAAAATACGTTTGAGTGATTTTATTACTCTTCAACGTGGATTTGACTTGCCCTCTTCTCATAGAAAAGACGGCGATATTCCTATTGTGGCATCAACCGGGATTGTTGGTTATCATAGCGAAGCAAAAGTTGCCGGGCCTGGGGTTATTATTGGCCGTAGCGGAAGTATTGGAGGTGGGCAATATGTTTCGGGAAATCATTGGCCTTTAAACACAACCTTGTGGGTTAAGGATTTCAAGGGCAACGTTCCTCAATTTGTTTACTATTTCCTTAAAAATATTGATTTTAGCAGGTTTAATGCGGGAGCTGGTGTTCCAACCCTAAACAGACATCACATATCCTCAATTGCTGTTTTGTGTTTCAGTATTTCTGAGCAAGCGCGTATCGCCTCCATTCTCTCCTCCTACGACGACCTGATCGAAAACAACCGCAGGCGGATTCAACTGCTTGAACAGTCCGCACGGCTGCTCTACAAGGAGTGGTTCATCAGCCTCCGTTTTCCCGGTCACGAACATGTCAAAATTATCAACGGCGTGCCGGAGGGGTGGGAGAAAACAACACTCGGTGAATTTGCACCGTTGAAATATGGCAAGGCA
>CAIXCO010000201.1 GCA_903917955.1 uncultured Chlorobiaceae bacterium
AAAGGAGAATCTATGCGAAAATTGATGGCAAATATGAGTTAACTTCGAACACTTTTGTACATTGCTTTTTGCAGACTGAATGGTGGATGTTCAGTGTTCGATTTTGACCGGAAAAGGTGTTCGATGTTGCCGGAATATGCACCTGCCTTGCACACCATTGTTGTGGTGTCGGTTGAGCGTGAATGCAAGGAGATTCTGCTGCCTGAGCGTGTTCCTTACAAGCCGAAAAGCTTCAGGGATTTTTTGGAGCGCCATGACATTATAGGGGCAAGCATCCAACGGCGCGATTTGCTCCTTTCGGTGGAAGAGCTTAGGAAAAAAATACCGGCTTCTTGAGAGAAAGAGCTTTTCTCTTTTTTTCCAAGGATGCTGTGGGCCATCCGCTTTGCATTTACGCGCCAAGATGTTTCCCTGGAGACGAAGCAGCTCCCTCTTGGCGCAGCCATTTGGAGCTGAAACGGATCTTTTCGACACCAGGCAGGAGAGTGAATAGGTTCATTTCCATTCATGACAGATGAAAGATATTCCGTTTTCAGTGGAAAATATCTATGATTGAACTCTTTTGCAATATAGAGCTTGGTTCTATATACTCAGTAAAATCAAGTATTTTCACCGGTCGAAACGAAGTTGTGCAGATTTTCAAAAACAAGTGGTTCTCAAAATTCGCCAGAGAAGAGGGAATTCTTGATAAAGAGTTGTGCGAGGCGGTACGCGATGCCGAACGGGGGCTGATAAATGCGGATTACGGAGATGGAGTCATCAAACAAAGAATTGCTCGACCTAATGAGGGAAAATCTGGCGGGTTTCGGTCGATCATCCTTTTTCGTCAGGAAGAGTATGCGTTCTTCGTTTTTGGGTTTTCCAAAAAAGACAAGGACAACATAAAAATAGACGAGGTACGATGGTTCAAAAAAATGGCAAAAAGCACTTTTGCTCTTTCAGAAGATCAGCTTGAAAAACTTATTAAAGCTGGAGATTTCCGGCCCGTAAAATGCCATGAATAAGATTAAAACATACAAGAGTGACGCTTATGCAGCAATCCATGAAACCATGTCTGGCATGTATGATGCCGGTGTTATCGACAAAAAGACAATGCGCGAGTTTGATGAAGCATGCCTGACACCGGTTCATGCATTCAGTGCTACTGATATTAAAGCCTTGCGTGAGCGTGAGGAGGTGAGTCAGAAAGTTTTTGCCTTGTACATGAATGTGAGCAAAGATTCTGTCAGTCAATGGGAACGGGGGATCAAGAAGCCTGCTGGACCAACACTGAAACTTCTCTCTCTTGTGAAGCAGAAAGGACTCTCAGCGATCACTTGATTGGTCAATAATCAAGGTTGTTGAGCAAAACGGTTACGGTAATTCTCCCAATTCAACTGTGGCCTGACGTATACCCCGCTTGGTAGATAAAAAGTGGCGGCTTGAAGAGGCCATTGAGTATTCACAGGGAAAAAAATAGAGGTCAGGGAATTCCACCCGGAACCGGTCAACGTGAAAAGTATCCGGCAAAAAACAGAGCTGACTCAACAGGAGTTTGCGGCAGCATTCGGTATCAGTGTCGCTACTTTGAGGCATTGGGAACGAGGTGACCGGAAGCCACAAGGCCCAGCACTCGTTTTGCTCAATTTAGTCAGAAAGTCTCCTGAAACGGTATTGCATGTTTTGAATGGGTGAGGGCTGTCAATTCGCCGTAACAATAGGGAATTGAACATCAAAAATCCCCAAAATGGGTAACACAAAAAAACATTCTGATTTTCTCTTGATGGAGCACATAGCAGTCACTATCTTTGAAACAAGATGCTGGAATGCGCATTCTTGACAAAGCGCTCGGTAAAGATTTCTCCAGGTGTAAAATTTCGTATTAACGTTTACTGTGCAGATACGTCAATACCAGTATCTCCTTCTGCGCAACAAACCAGCTCCAGAAGGCCGTCGTCACCACCATCGACAAGCAAGGGGGTCAAAGAGGAAAATGGAGTGCAGCTTACCTTTATCCCCGCATTGGTTTATGCGTATGCGGTTGGCCACAACACGCTGATTCAGAAGAAACAGCAATTGTAAATTATCTCAAATTCTTGATCATGTTGTTTACTGCATCGTGTAGAGAGCCGAGATTATCATTGCAAATTTGAAAAATCTGTTCAGCATCAATATTGAAGTATTGATGAGCAAGGATGTCACGCAACCCTTTTACTCCCGACCAGTTGATATGAGGGTACTCATCGAAAAGAGCGCCTTTTGTGTGGCTATCAATTTTTTTAAAGTTCTCGCCGATAGCGATAAGCATCATTGCAATTCCATCAAGCATATCCACTCCTTGATCGCTATCAAGAAAGTCATCAGCCGTTTTAATAGATGAAAATCGCCGTTCGATTGTTACCAGAGCCTGCTCAATTTGCACCAGTTTTTCAAGAAGCCGGATTTTATCATACATAAAAAGCCTCTTTATCAATGCGTTGCCTCAGGTAATGATTCATTCTTTTCCAATACCTGATAAGGTCGACTTTGCTTCCAAACAACTGCTCCAGTTCTTCTTTGAGTTGTACCGAGAGGAACAAATCGGGTTCCATTTCAACAACAATGTCAATATCACTCTCATTACTGGCAGTATTATTTGCCACCGAGCCAAAAATCCCGACTTTTTTTAAGCTGTACCGCCTTACGAGTTCCTGTTTATGGTCGCGCAGAATTTTGAGCGCATCATCCTTTTGCATTGCCGTCGAGAATTAAGAGTGTGAAAAATATCGTTGTTCACTAGATCAAGGTAAGGGGTGACAACGAAACCTTCATCAAACGCTTTGTCAAATTCTTCTGTTTTCATGTACGGTCACCTCCTCTGGGCTAAAATAGATGCCGCGCTTAATCTCGTTTAGCCTGCTGTTTTCATCGCTTAAACTACACTGCATTCGATTGATGCTTTTTTTATACCAAAAATATAGAAAGAAAGAGCTGAAAGAAAAAGTTGTATGCACCGTTCGCAAGCTTCAGCGCCAGACGCATACTCTCCGGATTAGCATTATGAGCTGAATTCGGCTGCTCCGTCATGTGCAGCGGGTCTGCATCAAGGCCTCTCCGGCTCTCGAAATCAGCGGGCTGAAAAAGTGGTTGCCCGCTTTGCACACCATTGTTGTGGAGCAACCGCTACCTTGAGCGCCCTGCTGAACTTAAAACAAAATGGCTAATCCATTTTTAATCTTGTTCAGCTTGCTTTTTTCAGGGTTCAACTCAAATTGCAAGGTGTTTAATCTGATGCTGTTTTTACAGACGTCATGACGAGCAATTTGTTCATGAAACGATGCACATCATCATGAATTTCATCGGGTGTCATACTGAGCGCCACCTGCTCACGCAAAAGCTGTAACGATGGACTCCTTTTTCTCAACTGATGGAAGAGGGAATTATCGTTCTCAAACAACAGCCGTTTTCCATCAACAACGGTGAATATGTTTGCTGAAATATCCCGCCAGCTTTTTCCTTGTGGCAGGGTTAAATTCTCGTCAGCAAAAAATTGATCAATAAAGTTTAAAACGGGTTGTGCAAAAAGATCATCTTCCCGGCACTCCATCAGTTGCAACGCTGCACGTCTCCATGCATCCGAAACAAGCAGGTAGTTTTCGATATTTTTTCGTTTCCATTCAAAAAGAGTTGGATTCTCCCGTTGGGGGTGAAATGCGTTTTCGGCGCTATCGTAATCAAAGAGCATAAGGCGTGAAACGGTAGGAATAATCTGCTGCAACGCCTTAAAATGTTCATCTGCCGCATCTTTCATGGCGCTTTTATTCCCGCCACCCATAGGCTTGAAGCAGAGTTTGTCCATAGCTTCCTGCGCACCGCATTTGGCGGCCCACGCCCGCAGAATTCGTTCATCACTCTCTCCTTCGGCATAGAGGATGCAGGGTGATTCCAGCAATCTGACGATCTCTTCGTTCGACACTTCGGCCATCGCCCGGACAACATCGGGGAGCGATTGAATTCGTTGTGCCTCGTGACCCATCAAAGAGAGGATTTGACTTGCATCAACTCCTCTGGCAAACTCCTCGGCATGAGTTGCAATCAAAAACTGGGTACCACTCTCATAGGATTGCAGCCTGAAAAAATCGAGAATTTCTCGTTGCAGGTTCACATGCAGGTGAGCATCCGGTTCATCGAGCAGGATGGTTGTCGGCTTATAACCATAAAGAAATGCAAGTAATGTCAGCGTCTGATGAAAGCCGCTTCCGCCAGCAATAATATCGAACTCTTTGCCATTCTGATGGTAGTCAACTGTGATGGAGACATCTTTTTGAGAGTCATACTTCGGTTCAAGCATTGTTACCGAAAACCATCGTTGCATGATGCTCAAGACTTCCTGCCACTCTTGCGGATGCCTTGGCTTGCCGCTCTTGATCCGAGGGTCTATCGGCGGGCAGACCTGAAGCAGCAGGTTGCGCAAGACACTGCCAGGTTGCCCTTTTCCAATTTGCTGGCGAATCGGTGCAAAATCCAGCCATTTTTCTGTGGGTTCAAGACCTGAAAATGGAGGGACATAAGCGATTTTTGGCAACACATCAGCTTTTTCCAGTTCACGGAATCTTGTCCAACCGCCATAAGGAATCGCATACATCGTTTGCGGAGAGTGATAGCGCAGTTCAACACCAAAAACCTCTGTTTTTTCAGGAGCGATGTGCCATTCAACCACAATCTGGATGAGGATAAATTCCTGCTTCTTTTTCCCATCGACAAGAGGATAACGACGGTCAGTTCTATCCTTCCACAAAAGATTAAACTCCGGTACCGGCAGAGCGGTGGAATTCATCGACACATTACTGCCAGATGGCAAGCGCCTGAAGCACGGTGCTTTTTCCGCTGTTATTTCTTCCAACGAGCAGGTCGAAACGGGTGAAATCGTAGCTCTGTTCCCCGACGTTTTTGAAATTGCGCAGTATCAAGCGGCTAATCATAATGGTCTTGCAGTTTTCCTTTATTTTTG